>CALBMW010001112.1 GCA_937896275.1 uncultured Myxococcales bacterium | reverse complement strand
GCTGGGCCGAGCGCGCCCGCTGGGGCGAGCCCGGGCGCTTGAATCCCGTCGCGCTGCGCCGCTTCATGCGCTGGTTCGCCCCGCTGCTCCGGCTGGCGCATCGGCCGCGGATGATGGGCGCCGAGCACCTGCCCCGGGACCGGCCCTTCCTGCTGGTCGCCAACCACTCGGGCGGCATCGCGCTCTCCGAGATCGCGTGCCTGATGGTCATGGCGCAGGCGCACTTCCCCACGCTTCGTGTCGCGGGGCTGGCCCACCCCATCTCCTTTCACCTGTGGCCGCTCCCCATCGCGATGCGGCTCGTGGGTGCCATCCCCTCGTCCTACGAGGCCGCGGCGGGGGCCTTCGCGCAGGGCGTGGGCGTGCTGGTCTTCCCCGGCGGCGACCACGAGGTCTCGAGGCCGATGTGGCAGGCCAACCGCGTCGACTTCAACGGGCGCATGGGCTTCTTGCGCGTCGCCCGCGCCGCCGGCGTACCGATCGTGCCGATGGGCATCCGCGGCAGCTACTGGACCTGCCCCTCGCTCTACCGATCGACCTGGCTGCTGCCGCGGCTGCTGGTGATCCCGCACCTGTTCGGGCTCAAGCGCTACCCGCTGACGCTCACCGGCGCCGCCGGCGTCTGCGCGGCGCTCGCCCTCGGCGTGCCCGTCCTCGGCTGGCCCGCAGCCCTCGGCGTCGCGTGGCTGTGGCTCGCCTCGCTCTTCCCGCTGATGCCGGCGTTCCCGGCGACCATCCGCTACCGCATCGGCGAGCCCATCGCGCCCGAGACGCTGTTCGCGGACGACGATCTCGACGCCGCTTATCATCTGGTGCAGGGCCGCGTTCAGGGGCTCGTGGACGACTCGGCGTCGGGATGAGCGCGCGGGGGCGAAGGCGCCTCACCGTTCTCCGTGCGGCGGGGCCCAGCGGCGTGACGGACCGAGGCGTGCCGGGCGCGCCGACCGGGCCGTGCGCTCTTCGTGGCCGGCCTCGGACGTCGCGGCCCCCTCACCGCCCCGGATCCGGCCGCGTCATCGCCCCCGGATCCAGCAGGGCGTCGAGGGTCTCGGCGTCGAGCCACCCCGTCTCGAGCACCACCGATCGCAGCGTGCGCCCCTCGGCCATCGCCCGCGTCGCCATCTGCGCCGCGCGGTCGTAGCCAATCCTCGGCACCAGGCGCGTGACCAGCATCAATGAGGACTCGAGATCAGCGTCGAGCTGCTCGGTGTCGACCTCGAGCCCGGCGATCACCCTCTCGGCGAACAGCCGCGTGACACGGGCGAGCAGGTCGATCGACTCGAGCAGGGCGTCCGCCATCATCGGCATCGCCACGTTGAGTTCGAAGATGGAGCCCACGCCGCCGAAGGCGCCGGCGGTGATGGCGGCTTGATTGCCCGTGACCCGGCAGGCGACCTGGATCACGCTCTCGCAGAGCACCGGGTTCACCTTGCCGGGCATGATGGACGATCCGGGCTGCAGGGCGGGCAGGCGCAGTTCGCCCAGGCCAGCGCGAGGTCCAGACCCCAACAACCTGATATCATTGGCGATCTTCGACAGTGCGACGGCCGCGGTCTGGAGCGCGCCGTGGGCAGCGAGCACCTCGTCGCGGGACGCCTGGGCGGCGGGGTGGTTCCGGGCCTCGGCGAAGGGTCCGGCGTCGGGCAGGCGTTCGCTGAGCGCCGCGGCCACTCGCGCGCCGAAGTCCGCGGGCGTGTTGAGGCCGGTGCCGACGGCCGTGCCGCCGATGGCGAGCGAGGTCGCCAGCGCGGTCGTCGCGTGGTCGAGGCGCGCCCGGGCGTCGCTGATCTGGGCCGCGTACCCGCCGAACACCTGGCCCAGGCTGATGGGCGTCGCGTCCATCAGGTGCGTGCGGCCGATCTTGACCACGTCGTCCCAGGCGATGGCCTTCGCGCCCAGCTCGTCGTGCAGCACGTCGAGCGCCGGCCGCAGGTCGCGCCGCAAGCCCAGCACCGCGGCGACGTGCATCGCGGTGGGGAAGGTGTCGTTGCTCGACTGGCCACGGTTGACGTGATCGTTGGGGTGCACCGCTCCGTCCATGCCGAAGGCGCCCGGTCCGAAGCCAAGGCGCTGGTTGGCCCGGTTGGCGATCACCTCGTTGACGTTCGTGTGGGTGCTGGTGCCCGAGCCGGTCTGGTACACGTCGACGACGAAGTGGCGGTCCAGATCGCCCGCCGCGACGTCGTCGGCGGCGGCGATGATGGCCTCGGCCCGGCGGGCGTCGAGCTGGCCCAAGGCGGCGTTCACCGCCGCGCAGGCGGACTTCAGGTGGCCATAGGCCCGGGGCAGCGCGCGCGGCAGGCCCCGGCGCGCGATCGGGAAGTTCTCGAGGGCGCGCTGCGTGCTGGCACCCCAGAGCGCGCGGACGGGTACCTGCATCTCACCCATCGAGTCGCGCTCGGTGCGCGTCGCGGTCTTCGTCGTGACGACCTTCTTCATGACAGCATGATGGCGCGTGGGCGCCGCAGGTTGCGCGCGCGAGCGGGCGCGGTGACGGGCTCCGCCTTCCGCCCGACGGCACTCACTCCACCGTTGCCTCCTCGGTCGTACTTCAATACCTTGCTGCGCGCAGGGTCGGCGCGACGCCGCCCGTCAACCTCAGGAGGTTCCCGGTGGCCAGCTATTACAAGACGATCAACGGCGTAAAGATGGACCGTGGGCTGCTCGACCTTGCCGACGAGTCGGTGGCCGGCAAGGGCGATGGCCGCATCTCGAAGGCTGACGCGGCGAAGCTGCTCGAGGCGGTGAAGGACGGCGACGCCTACACGGACGTCGAGAAGGCGACCATCGCGTACATCCGCGAGAACTATAAGTGGACCGAGCAGGCCGACGCGTGGTTCCGGTCCGAGATCAACAAGTGGAACCTGCAGGGCCACGCGTAGGCCGCACCCCGCGCTCGAATGGTTGGACCGCCGCGCTTTGCGCCGAGCCCAGCCGCCGACCGCGCTCCCATCGAAGAATGAGCGGTCGCTCGGTCCTGCGTCGTCACACGCGACCGACCCGCGTACACTCCCCGCCGTGGACTCCGCCGCCCTGCTCGCGACGCTCGACGCCCTGCCGCGGCTGGGGTGGGTCGGCGCGCCCAGCCCCGTCGATTCGCTGCCGTCGCTGGCGGCCGAGCTGGATCTCGCGTGGCTCGGGGTCAAGCGGGACGACCGCCTCACCCGGCTGCACGGCGGGAGCAAGGTTCGCAAGCTCGACTTCCTGCTGGCCGAGGCACCCTTCGCCCGGGCACCGCGCTGGGCCTCGGTGGGGGCCATCGGCTCGGGTCACTTGGTCGCGCTGGCGGCGGCGGCCGCGGCGCTCGAACGCTCGCTCGACGCGCACCTGTTCTGGGAGCCGCCCGATCGCGGGGTGCTCGACAACCTGGCCTTCATCGCCTCGGGTCCGACGCGCCTGTCCTACACCCATGGACGCGTGGGGTTGGCGCTGCGGCACCCGGCGCTGCTGGTCGGGCACACCTGGCGCGGGGCGGCGGTGATCGCGCCGGGTGGCAGCACCGGCGCGGGCATGGCCGGCACGGTGCGAGGCGGCCTCGAGTTGGCGGTCCAGGTGGCCGCGGGCGCCCTGCCGTGCCCCGACCGGCTCTACGTGCCGCTCGGCAGCGGCGGTACGGCCGTCGGCCTGGCGCTGGGCGTGGCTCTCGGCGGGCTGCCGACCGTGGTGCACGCGGTGTCGGCCACCGAACGCATCTTCACCACGCGGCGGCGCCTCATGGGTTTGCAGCGCGAGGCGGTCCGCTGGCTGCGCGCGCATGGCATCGACGTGCCCCCGGCGTGCCGCGCGCTGCCCGCGCAGGTGCACGGCTTCGTCGGTCGGGCCTACGGCGTTGCCACCGAAGCGTCGCGCGCCGCGGTCGAGCGGCTCGCGGCGGCGCGCATCGCGCTCGAACCGATCTACTCGGGCAAGGCGATGGCCGCCCTGCTGGCCGCGCGGCATCCGGGTGAGCGCGTGCTGTTCTGGCTGACCCCGCGCGACGCTGCGCCGCTGCCGCACGACGATGCCTGGCAGGAACGCTTGCCGGCCGCGCTGCGACGCCGCTTGGCCGGTGGCCGTGGCCCCACCCGTCGGAGGCTGATCCTGGCGGGCGGCGCGGCCCTCATCGGGGGGGGCGCTGCGCTGCGCCTCAGTGGCTATCCGGACGCGCCGGGCGGGGCCCGCCTCGCGCCCTGGGCGATGGCGGTGATCGAGGCCGCGAGCGAGGCGCTGTTGCCCCCGGCGCCGGCCGCACCACCCGGTGAAGTCGCGCGCAACGTCGATGCCTATCTGGTGACGTTTCCGCCCGATCTCGTGCGCGAGGTCAAGGGCATGTTGGCCGTCGTCGAGCACGGTCCGGCGCTGCGCCTGGAGCTGCATCGCTTCACGGCGCTGCCGCTCGAGCGTCGCCGCGCCTGGCTCGAGTCGCTCGCCGCGGCCGGTGGCCTGAAGGCGCAGATTCATCGCGGCCTGCGCGACCTCTGCATGCTGGGCTACTACCAGCGACCCGAGGCCTGGCCGGCGCTGAGCTATGGCGGCCCCTGGGTGGGGGGCGAGGCGCGCCCCGATCCCTATGCGCGCCTGGCCGCGCCTCCCGGCGCCGCGCCCGCGGGGTGGCAGCCATGATCTTCGACGCCGGCACGCTGCCTGTCCCGGGCCGCATGCGCGCGGATCTGTGCGTGATCGGATCGGGCCCGGGGGGCGCGACCGCGGCGGCCATCGCGGCCGAGGCCGGGCTGAAGGTGGTCGTCCTCGAGGCCGGCGCGCTCGTGACGCCGGCGATGATGAGCCAGCGCGAAGAGGACATGCTGCCGCGCCTGCTGTGGCACGCCGGCGCGCGCACCACGCGGGACCGCGCCGTGCGCATCGTGCAGGGGCACGGCGTCGGCGGCTCCTCGCTGCACAACATCAACCTGTGCAAGCGCACACCCGCCATCCTGCGACGGGGCTGGGCGAAGCGGCAACCCCTCGAGCGCCTGGACGACGCGACGTGGGACGCGCTCTACGCCGAGGTGGAGGCGCTGATCGCCGTGAGCCCGGTGGCGCCCGAGCGCTGGAACCGCCACAACCGGCTGCTGCAGGCGGGCTGCGAGGCGCTGGGTTGGCGGGGCGGCGGGCTGAGCCACAACCGCACCGGGTGCCTCGGCAGCGGCTTCTGTGAGGTCGGCTGCGCCTACGACGCCAAGAACAACGCGCTCAAGGTGTTCGTGCCGCGGATCATCGCGGCCGGCGGACAGGTGCTGGCCAACTGCCAGGCGGTCAGGGTGCTGCACGTCAGCGGACGGGTGCGCGGGGTGGACGCGGTGGCCCTCGATCCGGTGACGCGGCAGCCCCGCGGGACGGTGCACGTCGAGGCGTCGCGCATCTGCGTGGCGGCGTCGGCCACCGGCACGCCGGCGCTGCTGATGCGTTCTCGGGTGCCCGATCCGAGCGGGACGGTCGGGCGCGGCCTGCGGTGCCACCCGGCCGTGCTGGTCGCGGGTGACTTCGGCGAGCCGGTGCGCGCCTGGGAGGGTATCCCGCAGACCTATGAGTGCACCGAGTGGCTCGACTTCGAGGGTGAGGGTGGGCGCACGTGGATCGTGCCCGCCTTCGGCCACCCCGTGACGGTCGCCTCGATGCTCCCCGGCGACGGCGCCGAGCATCGACGGTGGATGACACGCTTCGCGCACCTCGGCGCGCTCACCGCCATGCTGCACGACCACACGGCCGGCACCGTGGAGCCCAAGGGCGATCTGGACGTGGCGATCGACTATTGGCCGGACGCCGCCGACCGCGCCGAGTTGATGCGCGGCCTGAGCCGCTGCGCGAAGCTGCTGTTCGCCGCGGGCGCCGAGCGCGTCCTCGTGCCGGGCGCGCCGGCTCGCGTGCTCGGGCGCGGCGACGACGTCGAGGCCCTCGCGGGCCTGCCATTGGACAAGGGCGCCCTCGACCTGAGCGCGGTGCACCCGATGGGGACCGTCGCGATGAGCGATGACCCGCGCCGCGGCGCCGTGGGGTCGGACGGGAAGCATCACCACGTCGAGGGCCTCTGGGTCGCCGACGGATCACTCCTGCCGGGATCGATCGGGGTGCCACCGCAAGTGACCATCTATGCGTTGGGGCTGCACGTGGGCCGGGCGATCGCCGGCTGATCGCCCCGTCGGTTCGGCGCCTTCGCCGACCCTGCGTTCACCGACTGCGGGTGCTGCCTCGGCGAACGGGGCGCTCGGTGGTGTCACGCGATCCGCGTTGGGCCTTGGCGTGGCCGCCTGGCTTCGGACCCTGGCTCGCTCCGCGCGCGCCAGCCTCCGATGGCGCGAGGCCATGGGGCGCTTGGCCGTAAGGCACCAGGCAGTGCGGCGCCGTGCCGATGAGATCGCTCCGCCCGGCCTCGTGCAGCGCCTCGCGCGCCAGCGGCCACTGCGCCGCGTCCCAATACAGCAGCAGCGACTTCTGCAGCTTCTTCGCGCGTAGCCCCTTGGCCACGTAGACCGGCTGCATCGTCAATGGATCGATGCCGGTGTGATACATCGCCGACGCGACCGACATGGGCGTGGGGATGAAGTCCTGCACCTGCCGGGGCCGATAGCCCTGCTTCTTGAGCCAGAGGGCCAGCTCGACCATGTCGGCGAGCGTGCAGCCGGGGTGGCCGCTGATGAAGTAGGGGATCTCGTACTGTTCCTTGCCCGCCTCGTTCGAGGCGCAGGCGAACATCTCCTTGAAGCGTTCGTAGCTGGCGATGCCCGGCTTCTTCATCTTGTCCAGCACGCCGGGTGAGACGTGCTCGGGCGCGACGCTCAGCTGTCCGCCGACATGGTGCTTCGCGAGCTCCGAGACGTACTCCGGCGAACGCTCCGCCAGGTCGTAGCGCACGCCGGACGCGATGAAGACGTGCTTGACGCCGTCCTCGGCGCGAACTCGACGCATCACGTCGATGAGGGGCGCGTGATCCGTCTCGAGGTGGGGGCAGATCTCGGGGTGGACGCACGACAGCTTGCGGCAGCGCGACTCGATGGCCTCGCTCTCGCAGCGCATGCCATACATGTTGGCGGTGGGGCCGCCCAGATCGGTCAGCGTGCCGCGGAAGTCGCCGCCCTGCTGCCCTTGGCGCCGCAGGGCGCGCACCTCGCGCAACACGCTCTCGGCCGAGCGGTTCTGAATGATGCGACCCTCATGCTCGGTGATGCTGCAGAAGGTGCAGCCGCCGAAACAACCGCGCATCAGCACGACCGAGTGCTTGACGGTCTCGTAGGCGGGGATCGGGTCGCGATAGCTGGGGTGCGGCGCGCGGTTGAAGGGCAGGTCGTACAACTCATCCATGGCCACGCTGTCGTAGCGGCCGTGGCCCACGCCGTCCTCGAGGGGCTTGGCGGGCGGGTTGTAGAAGACCGCGCGCTCACCGTGCACCTGCACCAACGGACGGCCGTTGTGCGGGTTGGTCTCGTGCTGGAAGAGGCGCGCCATGCGCGCGTAGGCGGTGGTGTCGGCGACCACCTCCTCGTAGCTCGGGAGCACCAGCGGCTTGCCGTCCACGACGTAGCGCGAGCCGTCGGCCACGAGCGACGCGGCCTCCTCACGGTCGACGATGAAGGCCGTGCCCCGAACGTCGCGCAGGGCCGAGACGGGCTCGCCGTCGTGCAGGCGGCGGGCGATCTCCCAGATGGGTCGCTCGCCCATGCCGAAGACCAGCAGATCGGCCTTGGCGTCCATGAGGATCGACCGGCGCACGGTGTCCGACCAGTAGTCGTAGTGCGCGATGCGCCGCAGCGAGGCCTCGATGCCGCCCAGCACCACCGGGACGTCCTTGTAGGCCTCGCGACAGCGGTTGGCGTAGACGATGGTCGCCCGGTCGGGGCGGGCGTTGGTCCGACCGCCGGGGCTGTACTGATCCTCGCTGCGGTTCTTCTTCTGCGCCGTCAGCCGGTTGAGCATCGAGTCGAGGTTGCCGGCGGCCACGCCGAAGAACAGGCGCGGGCGCCCGAGGGCGCGAAACGCGTCGGCGGAGCGCCAGTCGGGTTGGGCGATGATGCCGACGCGGAAGCCGCGGCCCTCGAGGAAGCGGGCGATGAGCACCGGACCGAAGGCCGGGTGGTCGACATAGGCGTCGCCGGTGACGATGACGATGTCGACCGCATCCCAGCCGCGCGCGTCGAGATCGGCGCGGCGGGTCGGCAGGAAGGGGTGGGCGTGGGCGGGCCCGCCCGAGAACACGGGCAGGCCGTCGCCGCGACGGCGCGGTCGGCGGCCGGTCTCGGCGAAGCGGGAACCCTCGACATCACCCATCCCCATCGCGAACTCCTCGGGTCGGTCGCGGGCTGGGGACGGTAGCGGCCCCGGCGCCGGCGGTCAAAGGACGCCGGGGAGGGGGCGGGGGTCGCGGCTCACTCGCAGGAGATGAAGCACGCGCCGCTGCAGCACTCGCTGTCGTCGTCACAGAAGGCGCCACTGTCGAGGCACGACCCGCCACCGCTGTCGCCGCCACCGCTGTCGCCACCACCGCTGTCGCCACCACCGCTGTCGCCACCACC
>CALBMW010001111.1 GCA_937896275.1 uncultured Myxococcales bacterium | reverse complement strand
CCGGCGCGAGGGGGGGCGCCGGGGTGTCGGGCGGCGCCGGCGGCGGGCCGCTCGCCCCCCCGCAAGCCATCAGGCACGCGGCGAGCGCGATGGACGGAGCCGACCACGGTGCGAAGACGATGCGCATCGGCGCATCCTAGACAGGGCGCCCCCGAGGCACCACCGTCCCGGTTGCCGCCCGTAGGGCGATGTGCTACCTCGCCTCCTGGGATCAGCGCGGGTCAGCGGAGGATCGAACGCCATGTCGGGCCACAGCAAATGGAGCACGATCAAGCACAAGAAGGGCAGGGCCGATGCCGCGCGCGGCAAGCTCTTCACCAAGTTGATCCGCGAGTTGGTGGTGGCCGCGCGCGAGGGCGGGGGCGACATCGACGGCAACGCCCGCCTGCGCGCCGCCGTGCTGTCCGCGCGCGCCAACAACATGCCCAAGGACACCATCGACCGCGCGGTCAAGCGCGGCGCGGGCAACCTCGAGGGCGAGCAATACGAGGCTGTGAGCTACGAGGGCTACGGTCCTGGCGGGGTCGCCTTCTTCGTCGAGGCGCTGACCAGCAACCGCAACCGGGCGGTGGCCGAGGTACGCCACGCCCTCGCCAAGAACGGCGGCAACCTGGGCACCGATGGCTCCGTGGCTTGGATGTTCGAGCAGAAGGGCTACATCGAGGTGCCCAGCGAGGGGATCGCCTTCGACCGCATCTTCGAGGCCGCCGTCGAGGCGGGGGCCGAAGACGTCGAGGCCGGCGACGAGATTTGGTCGATCTACTGCGGCTTCACCGATCTGCACGGCGTCGCCCGCGCCCTCGAGGCGGCGGGCTTCGAGGTCACCACCTGTCGGCCCATTCGAATCCCCACCACCACCGTGGCCGCCGAGGGCTCGTTGGCCGACTCGACCCTGCGCCTGATGGACTTCCTCGACGATCTCGACGACGTGCAGAACGTCTACAACAACGCCGAGATCTCCGACGCAGAGATGGAACGGTTGTCCTCTTGAGCCAGACCACGCGCGTGCTGGGCATCGACCCGGGCACGCGCCTGTGCGGGTGGGGGGTGGTCGAGCGGGTGGGCTCGCGACTGGTGCACGTCGACAACGGCGTGGTCGTGCTCGACCCGAAGGCGCCGCTGGCCGTGCGGTTGGCGCGGCTGCTCGACGCGCTCGAGCAGGTGGTGGCGTCGCACGCGCCGGACATGGCGGCTTGCGAGACGGTCTTCCACAACCGCAACGCCCAGAGCGCGCTGATCCTCGGACACGGCCGCGGGGTCGTGCTGGCGGTGTTGGCGCGGGCCGGGCTCGAGGTGCACGAGTACACGCCGCAGCAGATCAAGAAGGCGGTCGTGGGCAGCGGCCGGGCCGACAAGGCCCAGGTGCAGGCGATGGTGGCGCGCCGACTGGACCTGCCCGAGTCGCCCCAGGCCGACGCGGCGGATGCGGTCGCGGTGGCCCTGTGTCATGCGCAGTTCCGGGCGCCCGGACCCACCGGCATCCCCCTCCCTCCCCGCCCGCAGGGTGGGCGCCGCGCCTCGGACGCGATCCTGCGCGCCCTCGTCGCCCGTCAGGGCCAGGAGACGGGTCGATGATCGGGCGCCTGAGGGGCACCTTGGCCCGCAAGTCGGTCGAGGGCGTGCTCATCGACGTCGCCGGGGTGGGCTACGAGGTCCAGTGCCCCCTCACCGTCGTCGACCACCTGCCCCCCGAGGGCGCGGCCTGCACGCTGTCGATTCACACGCACGTGCGTGAAGACGCGCTCGTGTTGTTCGGCTTCCGCAACGACGCGGAGCGCACGCTGTTCCGGCTGCTGGTGGGCGTGACCGGCGTCGGCCCCAAGCTGGCGCTGGCCTGCCTGGGCGGCATGGACGCCGAGCGCCTCGGCCGGGCGCTGGCCGATGGCGACGTGAAGCGCCTGTCCACCATCCCCGGCATCGGCAAGCGCACCGCCGAGCGGCTCATCCTCGAGCTGCGCGAGAAGGCCGCGCGCCTGGGCACCCCGGGCCGCCCGACCACCCCCGCGACGGCCCACCTCGACGACCTCGACAGCGCGCTGCGGAACCTGGGCTACAAACCCAAGGACGTCGAGACCCTGGTGGCGGGCCTCGCCGAGGGCGCCACGGACAGCAGCTTCGAGGAGCTCTTGCGCGAGGCCCTCAAGCGGCTCAACGGTTAGGCGCCTCGACTGACGAGCGCTGCCCTCTTTTTCCGCCGTGCACCTGGACAGGTGTACAGGCCGTCCCCACAATGAGCGCCATGCCCGACGATCGCCTCATCGACCCCGAGACCGTGCCCGAGGAGGTCCCCGCCGAGCTCGGCCTGCGCCCGGGCAACTTCGATCAGTACGTCGGCCAGGGTCGGGTCAAGGAGAACCTTCGAATCTTCGTCGAGGCCGCCCGGCGGCGAGGTGAGCCCCTCGATCACGTGCTGCTGAGCGGCCCGCCCGGTCTGGGCAAGACCACGCTGGCCCACATCGTCGCCACCGAGCTCGGCGTCCGGCTGCACGTCACGAGCGGCCCCGCCCTCGAGAAGAAGGGCGATCTGGCGGGCATCCTGACCAACCTCGAGGCGAACGACGTGCTCTTCATCGACGAGGTGCACCGGCTCAGCGCGGTCGTCGAAGAGAACCTGTACCCGGCCATGGAGGACCGGCGCTTCGACGTGGTCATCGGCGAGGGCGTCTACGCGCGCAGCTACCCGATCGAGCTGAAGCCCTTCACCCTGGTCGGCGCCACGACGCGCGCCGGGCTGCTCACCTCGCCGATGCGCGACCGCTTCGGCATCGTCGAGCACCTCGAGTTCTACTCCGCGGCCGAGTTGGCGCAGATCATCCGTCGGTCCGCGGCCCTGATGAACGTGCACCTGGCCGACGACGCAGCCACCGCGCTCTCGCACCGATGCCGCGGGACCCCGCGCGTCGCCAACCGGCTGCTGCGGCGCGTGCGCGACATCGCCGAGGTGCGCTTCGAGGGCATGGTCACCGCCGAGGTGGCCGATCTCGCGCTCGCGCAGTTGGACATCGACACCGCGGGCTTCGACCGGATGGACCGCCGCCTGCTGCTGGCGCTCATCGACAAGTTCGAAGGGGGACCGGTGGGGCTCGACACGCTGGCGGCGGCCATCGGCGAGGAGAAGCAGTCGGTCGAGGACGTCTACGAGCCCTACTTGCTGAAGGAGGGCTACCTCAAGCGCACCCACCGCGGCCGGGTGGCCACGCGGCGGGCCTACCTGCACTTCGATCGGCCCTACGGTGGGCCCCAGGGCACGCTGCTGTGAGGTCGCTGGTCGCTGCCGTGAGGTCGCTGGTCGCTGCTGTGAGGTCGCTGGTCGCCGCCGTGAGGTCGCTGCTGATGCTCACCCTGATCGTCGGGTGCACGCCCTCGATGGTCGAGGTGCGCGCGACGCCTGCCGACGCCCTGAAGATCGTCGAGGCCCGACTGGCCGAGCGCGAGATCGAGCTCGACGCCGCCGGCCGCCGCCCCGACCGCGTGCGCACCGGCACCTTCTGCTACGTCGCGCCCGACGCCACCGGCGCGTCGTGGGACCGTAGCTTCGCGCGCCCGGTGCCCGGCCCCGGCCCCTTCGAGATCGAGGGCACCCTCGAGGAGCAGCACGCCGCCGAGCAGCGTTGCCGTCACATCTTCCGCGTCGAACTCAACGCCCTGCCCCACGACGGCGGCGCGAAGCTCGTGGCCGAGAGCGCGTGGTGGAAGCTGCAGCCCGGGATCTGCGCGCCGGTGGGCGATCCGCTGCTGGGCGTCGTGCGCTGCCACTACCGCTATGTAGGCGCCCAGGCGCCCGCCGACGTCCTTGGCTTCGTCTACGGTTTCGTCGAGGATCTCTAGCCAGCGGTCCGCGCGATCCGCGGCCACCCGGCCTCTTCCTCGCACCCGCCGACTGTGCTAAACGCGCTCGAAGCCTGTTGCCGCGCCGCAGCGAGGATCCCCATGTTCGACAAAGTGCTGGTCGCCAACCGTGGCGAGATCGCCGCCCGCATCGTCGCGGTGCTCCGGGCGCGCGGCATCCGGAGCGTCGCCGTCTACTCCGAGGCGGACGCCGACGCCCCCCACGTGCGCGGCGCCGACGAGGCCATGTGCGTCGGCCCGCCGCCGGTGGCCCAGAGCTACCTGGATCAGGGCGCCATCCTCGAGGCCGCGACGCGCACGGGCGCTCAGGCGGTCCACCCCGGCTACGGCCTGCTGAGCGAGAACGCCGGCTTCGCGCGACGCTGCGCGGGCGCCGGGCTGACCTTCGTCGGCCCCAGCCCCGAGGCCATCGACGCGATGGGCGACAAGGCCCAGGCGCGCGCCACCGCGGCCGCCCACGGCGTCCCGGTCGTGCCCGGCTCCGACGGCCCCATCGAGGACGCCGACGCCGCCTCGCTCGCGGAGCACCTCGGCTATCCGGTGCTGGTCAAGGCGGCCGGCGGTGGCGGAGGCATCGGCATGCAGGTCGTGCCGCGCCCGGAGAAGCTGGCCAAGGCCGTGGCGAGCTGCCGCGACCGGGGCCGCTCGAGCTTCGGCAACGACGCGATCTACCTCGAGAAGTACATCGAGCGGCCGCGCCACATCGAGGTGCAGATCCTCTTCGACCACCACGGCCACGGCGTGCACCTGTTCGAGCGCGAGTGCACCCTGCAGCGTCGCCACCAGAAGGTGATCGAGGAGGCCCCCTCCCCCTTTGTGGCGCGCACGCCGGGCCTGCGCGCCGGGCTGACAGAGGCCGCGCTCTCGGCCGCCCGCGCCATCGGCTACCGCAACGCCGGGACGGTGGAGTTCATCGTCGATCCGACCGGGCGCTTCTACTTCATCGAGATGAACACGCGCCTCCAGGTCGAGCACCCGGTCACCGAGGCGATCACCGGCGTGGATCTGATCGGCTGGCAGCTCGACATCGCCGCCGGCGCCGCGCTCAGCCTTCGCCAGGAAGATCTGCGCGTCTCGGGGCACGCCATCGAGTGCCGCATCTGCGCCGAGGATCCCGACCTGAAGTTCATCCCGCGCCCCGGCCCGGTGGGCCGCTTCGAGCCCCCGACGCTGCCCGGGGTGCGCGTCGACGCGGGCATCGCGGCGCACCAGCAGGTGACGCCCTACTACGACTCCCTCGTGGCCAAGCTCATCGCCCACGGCGCCGACCGCGCGGCCGCCACCGAGCGCGCCCGAGCCGGCCTCGACGCCTTCGTGATCGAGACCCTCGTCACCAACCGCGCCTTCGTGCGCGGGGTGCTCGACGCCCCCGACTTCATCGCCGCCGACTTCGACACCGGCTGGCTGGAACGCTTCGCGAAAGGACGCTGATCCATGGCCAACGACATCAAGGCGCACATCACCGGCACGATCTGGAAGATCGAGGTCGCCATCGGCGACGCGATCGACGAGGACGACGTGGTCGTGATCATCGAGTCGATGAAGATGGAGATGCCGGTGGAGGCCACCTCGGACGGCAGGGTCGTCGAGATCCTCGTGACCGAAGGCGAGGCGGTGGCCGAGGGCCAGGTGCTCGTCCGCATCGAAGGCGACTGACGCACCCCTGGTATTTCTCCCTGCCGTTCCCGGATACTGACCCCCCGTCTCGGA
>CALBMW010001110.1 GCA_937896275.1 uncultured Myxococcales bacterium | reverse complement strand
CTTGCGTCCGGCGGTCCGCGGGAAGACTCTGCAGACTCATGGATCGACCGCCCGCGATGCGCCCGCCCACGGCCCGCCGGACGCCGCCACGCACGCCGGCGGTCGAGGGGCCCGCCCGCGCCGAGGGTATCCCGTGGCGCGTGCGGCCATGAAGCGCGGTCGTGTCGTCAGCCGCGTCGTGAACCGGTCCCTGCTCGAGTCGCCCAACGCGATGCCGCCCTTCCCGTGGTGGGACCGGCTGGAGGCCGACTTCGCCGACCGGGACGAGGACTTCGGCCTCGCGCTCGAGGATCGCCTGCAGGTGGGCGCGACCGCGGCGCTCGATGTCCTGGTCCGCACCGCGGCGGCCACCGCGGTCGGCGCCCTGGCCTTCCCCCTGGGCTATCACCCCCGCGCCATCCAACGCGTCCGCGGCGAGGCCGCCCTCTACACCGCCGCCGCGGACGCCGGCGATCCGGACCTGTTCTTCCGGCGCCCACCCGACGAGGTCACCGTGCGCGCACGGTCGGCCCCACCGGGTCACTTCGTCCCGGCGAAGGGCGCGTGCCGGGATCTCAGCTTCGACAGCCCCTTCGTCCCCCTCAATCCGCGGCTGCATGAGCGCTGGCGGCGCCACCGCCACAACAGCGTCGCCCACGCCCGGCATTGGACCCACGACGAGGGCCCGCGCCCCACGCTCGTCGCCATCCACGGTTTCGGCGCCGAGGCCCACTGGCTCAACGAGTGGTTCTTCCAACTGCCCGATCTCTACGCCATGGGCTACGACGTGATGCTGTTCACGCTGCCTTTCCACGGGCCTCGCCAGGGTCGCTTGTCTCCCTTCAGCGGCCACGGCTTCTTCGCCGGCGGCGTCGAGGGCATCGCCGAGGCGGTCGGGCAGGCGGTCCTCGACTTCCGCATCTTCCTCGACCACCTGCTGCGCCAGGGCGCGCCGCGCGTCGGCGTCACCGGCATCAGCCTGGGCGGCTACACGTCGGCGATGTTGGCCGCCGTGGAGCCGCGGCTGCACTTCGTCCTGCCCAACGTGCCGGTCGCCAGCCTTCCGGATCTGGTGCTCGAGTGGCGACCGCTCGGTGGCGTCGTGAAGGCGCTCCTGCGGAGGCTCGACAGCTCGATCCACGAGGCGCGGCACCTGCTGGCGTCGGCCTGCCCCCTGAGCTACCCGCCGCGTTTGCCGCGCGAGCGTCTGATGATCATCGGCGGCGCCGGCGACCGCATGGCGCCGCCTAATCACGCGCGCCTGCTCTGGGATCACTGGGGGCGGTGCCGCCTCCACTGGTTCCCTGGCAGCCACCTGGTGCACCTGGACAAGGGTGACTACGTGCGTGAGATGGCTCGGTTCTTCAAGGCGGTGGGGTTCTGACCATCGGCAGGTGCGGCAGCCCATCTTCGTCATAGCCCGGGCCGTCGACCACGAAGCCGAGAGAGCCGTAGAACGCCTCCAGTTGTGCCTGCGCCGAGATGCGCACCGGTCCGCGGCCCACCGTCGCCTCGAGCCGCGCGAGGCCCTCGCCCATCAGGATCCTCCCCAGACCGCGCCCGCGGTGCTCGGACGCCACGATCACCCGCCCGATCACCGCAGCGCCGCCGGGCTCCGGAGCGAAGGCGCGCAGGTAGAGCCCGAGGCGAGGTCCGTCGACGCCCTCGCACCACCCAGACAGATGCCATGCGTGGGCGTCGCGCCCGTCGGCGTCCTGATAACAGCAGGCCTGCTCGACCACGAACACCGCCTGCCGCAATGCGAGCATCTGGTAGAGCGCCGCCGGCGCCAGGTCGTCGAGGCGGTCCCAGCGCCAGAGCCAGCGGGACGGGGGAGAAGTCATCAGCCGAGGGCCTCCGTGTTATCGTGCGCGTGGTGCGCCCCCGCGGGCGCCGCAGGAGGCCTCGTGACCGCTGCGCAACAAACCGTGCTGGTGGTGGAAGATACCGCGAACCTCAGGCGGCTGGTCGCCTATCTGCTCGACCGCGCCGGCTACAAGGTGCTGCAAGCCGAGGACGGCCGGCAGGCGATCGAGGTCCTCAAGCGTCACCGGCCGGACCTCATCCTGCTCGACGTCCGCATGCCTGGGATGGACGGCTTCACCTTCCTCGAGGTCATCCGCGGCTATCCCTCGGCGGCGTCCATCCCCGTGGTCATGCTGACCAGCCTCAGCGGCGTGCGCGATCTCGATCGAGCGATGGCCCTCGGCGTCGTGGACTATCTGACCAAGCCGGTGGATCCGCGGACCCTGCTGACCAAGGTGAAGCGCATCATCGAGGACACGCCGTCCGAGTAGGACGACCGGCGGATCGGGACGTCCGTGCCGCTCAGGCGGGCACCTCGCCCCGCAGGCGGCCCTCGACGCGGCTGAGGAGCGCCAGCGCCGGGCTCAGGTTCGGCGCGAGCTCGAGGGCCCGTTGCGCCAGATCCAGTGCGTCCCCGAGGCGATCCGTCTCGAGCATCGCCCGGGCGGCGTTGAACAGCACGTTGAGCGCCGGCGGGCCGAGGCGCATCACGCGCCGATAGACCGGGACGCTCTCCGCCGCGCGACCCGCCTCGTAGAGCGACAGACCCAACGCGTTGAGCGCCACCGCCAGCCCGGGCGTCTCGTCTGGCAAGTGGGCGGCCGCGTAGACGGCGCCGTTCAGGTTGGCGCGATCCACGAGCCCCGTGACCCCGGCGGCGTCGAGCGCGGGCGTCCCGACGCCCACCCGGGCCGCGATCACGGCGGCGGAGTGCGCGTCTCCCAGGGCCTTGGCGTGCTGCGCCAGCTGCACCAGGCGATCGACCGTGACGTGCGGGGGCAGCGCCGCCTGGAGCAGCGCGCCTCGCACGCGGTCGTCGGGGCAGCGCCGCAGCAGGGTCGCCAGGGCTCGCAGGCGCAGCCGTTCACTCGGAGGCACCGTGTCCCCGGCCGCGAGCGGCGGAGGCAGCGCCGCCTCGAACGCAGCGAGATCACCGACGCCCGGCAGCCCGGCCACCGCCGCCGAGAGCCTGGCTCGCTGCCGCTCCGCCGAGCTGCGCGCGGCGATCGGCGCGGATGGGGCGCCCAGCGCGTGCCGGACCGCGCCCGCCGGATCCTCGCTGCTCAGCGCCGCCCCGAGCACGGCGGCGAGACGGTTGGCCTCGAGAGGTGCTTGGTGGTGGGTCGCGACGGCGTCGAGGGCGACCCCGAGCGCCGGCAGATCGCCCAGGCCGCTGGCCCCGAAGGCGAAGAGCAGGCGCTCGAGCGCCTCGCCGGTCTCCTCGTGCTCGGGCGCCGCCACCGCGCGGGCGAGCGCTCTCACCGCGAGGGGCCCGACGCGATCGGCGGCCCCAGCCTCGATCGCATCGGCCAGGGCGACCAGTCGGCGCCGATCGAGCGCCCCGCAGGGGGCGTCGGCGGCCAGCATCACCGCCACCTCGCCCCGCAGGGCCCCCTCGGGGGTGCCGGGCACGGCGCTCGCGAGCGCGGCGGACACCGCGGGCAGGCCGTCGAGCGGCAAGGTGGCCAGGGCGCCCGGGGGATCGAGCGTCCCCAAACCGCCGAGCAGCGCGGCCGGCGAGAGCCCGGGGATGCCGGGCGCGAGGCCCAGCAGGCCTGCCATGACCTGCTGATCGAGGGCGTCGGGGGGCCGCGCGCGGGCCGCGCTGAGCACGCCGCGCAAGAGCATGGCGCGCGCATGGTCCAGCGCGCCGGCTTCGGTGGTCTCTTGCACGCAGCGACCGGCCAGGGCCTGCACCACCGCGTCCGGCAGCCGGCGGGCCAGGCCCGGGGGCAACCCGAGCGCGCGCACCAGCGCGGTGGCGAAAGGATCGGGACGAGGAGCGCCCACGCCGCGCGTCAGCGCGCCACCCGCCAGACGCTGAAGCCCCGCCAGCAAGGTGGAGCGGCCGCGCGCCGCGCTCTCGCGGGCACGCTCGGCCTCGGTCCGGATGAGCACCACGAGGCCGTCGATGCCACCGATCGACGGGGCGAAAGACACCGCGCGCGCCCACAAGCGCCCGAGCAGCGCCGCATCCAAGTGGGCCCGCTCGGCCACCCCGTCGAGCCGATCGACCCCCTGCTCGGCCACCGCCAGCAGCGCCAGCCAGTGCTCGGCCAACAGGGCCCCGCCCGCCATCGCCTCGAGGCGCTCACGCAGCCCGCGGCCACGGGCCGTGCAGGCCGCGAAGCTCTGCGCGCGCACCCGGTCGGCCAGGCCGATCATACGGTCGCGCCAGTGGGTGTCGTCCTCCAGGGCCCACAAGGCCGGATCGGGCGCCAGGAGTTGGGCGCCGCGCTGCCGCATCAGCCGGGCGCGCGAAGGGGCCTCACCGCCGCCGAGCACCATCTGCAGCTCGGCCGCCACCTCGCCACCGTCGAGCGGCGCGTACAGGAAGGCGGCGACGTCCACCTGAGCAGCGCGCCGCTGATCGGCTTCGCGCCACTCGGGGCTGTAGGCCAGCACCGGGACGCCGGTCGCGGCCTCGGCCAGCTCGAAGGCGAGGCGCAGCGCGTCGTGGCTGCCCCAGTGCAGCAGCACCGCGCGAATCTCGGGGTTCCGGGCCAGGCGCTCACGGGCCGCCTCACGGCTGTGCGCCCCCAGCACGTCGGCGGCCTGGGCCTCGGCGAGCGCCCGCTTCACGCTGAGGATCTCGCGCGGATCGTCGTGGACGACCAGCAGCCGGCCCTTCATCGGGCGACCTCGATGGCGGCGAGGATGCCCATGGTCTTGCGGTGCTGCACCAAGGCGATGAGGTGCACGCCGTCGGGGCCGACGTCGGCCGGCGCGCCTAGGATCAGGACGCCTTTGCCGGGCGCGGCGGGCGCGGTCGCGAAGGCGCGCACCACCCCCTCGTGCCGCAAGGTGCGGCCGCGGTTCTCGCCGCGAGGCACCTGGGTCACGCGGTCATCCTGGGTCAACGCGACCAGCACCTCGCAGCCCTCGGGCGCGCCCTCGACGGCCCAGGTCACCGCCCAGCCCCGCCCCTCGCCGGACCGGGCGGTCGCGGTCAAGGCCACGGTGCCCGCCTTGGCGAGCGCCTCGGCGACAGCGCGATCCGCCTGCCCGCCCGCTGATCCGACGAACTCGGTGATCCCGTTGACGACCATCTGCGGCGTGTAGATTCGGCGGCTCTCCCATGCTGCGGCATAGGCACGCTGTCGAGCGGTCGCGCTGGGATCGGAGAAAGGGTCCTTCCAACCCAGGCGGTCCCAGTAGTCGACGTGCCAGCCCAGCGCGATCACTCGGCGCCCCTTGGCGTCGCCGATGAGGCGCGCGAGGTTCTCGTCGGCCGGCGGGCAGCTCGAACAGCCCTCGCTCGTGAACAGCTCGATGACCGCAAAACCCTCGGAGCGGGCGCTGCCGTCGGGCGGCGCGGGCTTCGACTCGGTGCGCAGCGCCCACCCGATGAGCGCCGTCCCGAGCACACCGCACGCCACCACGACCGCACCCTTCATCGCTTCACCTCTGCCGACTCGACGCGCGATGAGATCGCCCGATCGCTGCCGACTCATCAGTCTAGTCGGCACCCCCAGGGCAGGTCACGTTTAGGTCCCCCAGGGGTGGCGGGCCCGGCCTGATGCCCTCCTCGGGCGCCGCACGATTGACAGCT
>CALBMW010001109.1 GCA_937896275.1 uncultured Myxococcales bacterium | reverse complement strand
CGGAGCGCCCACCCGGCGCGTCCGCAGCAGGCGGGCGATTGATGGACACCTCTTGAGTCGACTACTCGGTCTGGCGGTGCTGCTGGTCGGCTGCGGCGGCCCGCGCGCGGTGACGCTGGCGCTGGCGGGCGACGTCTTCCCGACCGACGCGCCGCTGGACGCGCGCTTCGCGGCGGACCTGGCGGGCGCCGACCTGGCGATCGTCAACCTCGAGGGCGTGCTGAGCGGGCGTGCCCCCATCCCCTGTCCGGCGGGCCTGCGACCCGCGTCGTGCGTACGGTTCGTAGCCCCGGCGGCAGCGGCCGAGCACCTGCGGACGGCCGGCGTCGACATGGTGTCCTTGGCCAACAACCACGCGCTCGATGCCGGGCCCGCGGGGCTGACGGACACGCGCGCGGCGGTGGCGGGCGCCGGCGTACTCGCGGTGGGCGCGGGACCCGATGCCTGGGCCGCGCGCGTCGTGGAGCGCGCCGGGGTGCGGGTCGCGGTCATCGGAGCGGGAGCGGTCCTGTCGCGCGGCATCCCCCGCGCCGCGTTCGTCGCGCACACGGCCTACGCCGATCCCGACGAGTTGACGGAGCGACTCGTGCCGGCGGTGGCCGCGGCGGCCCGTGAGGCGGACGTCGTCGTGGTCGTGCTGCACTGGGGACGCGAGGGGAGCGGCGCGCCCGGTGAGCGACAGCGCCGCCTCGCGCGCGCCCTCGTGGCGGCCGGCGCTCATGTGGTTGCCGGCAGCGGCCCGCATCGGCAGCAGACCGTGGAGCGGATCGACGGGGCGATCGTCGCCTACAGCCTGGGAGACGGCCACCGGCCGGGTCGGCCCGGCTGGGTGCTCCGCGTGCGGGTGGACGTCCGCCCCGACCGCACGCGCGCGGAGCTAAGTGACAAGTGAGTATGTTCGACCCCGAATATTGCGACCCCTGACCTAGGGGTCAGACCCGCTCACTTGTCACTTGGCCGAGGTCAATCCTAGGGGTCAGACCCGCTCACTTGTCACATGGCCGGGACCCCGACGGCGTGCGTTGGGCCCGGCCGCGCTAGGGCGTGCAGCACCGGAACCCGATGTTGTCCCTGAAGCTCGCCACCGGCGTCGCGTTGCTGAACTGGCAGGTCAGGCCGCCGCTGATGTTGCCGTAGCTGCCTCCGCGCAGGGCACGCGCCGCGCCGTTGGCCAGGGACTCGCTGGTCCACTCCCACAGGTTGCCCGACAGGTCGTAGACGTTCCCGTTGCCCAAGTTGCGGCGGCACTGTGCGAGGGCGCCGGCCGGCACCGGCGTGTCCTGGTTGCCCGCGCTCATCGCGTTGGTGTCGTAGTCCTGACCGTTGCACCGGTTGGCGTCGTAGACGTTGCCGTAGGGGTAACTCTGGTTGCTGTTCCCTGCGCACGCACGCCCCCACTGCGCCGCCGAGCACAGCGTCAGGCCGGCGGCCTCGCAGGCGGTGACCGCCGTCGCGTAGTCCACGTTGTTCCAAGGCAGCGCGTCGGCCTTGGAGCACGAACGCAGGAAGCTCTGACCGACCGCGGCCCCGTTGGCGTCGGTGCGACTCGCCTCGTAGGCGTAGATCTGGAACTGCGCCACGCCGTTGCCCGCGGGGATCGTGACCAGCGCGTCGCTTCCCTCGTCGGCCGTGCCGTCGCAGTCGTCGTCGATGCCGTTGCAGGCCTCGTCCACCGCCCGCTCTGGGCTCGCCTGTGCGCTGCACGCCGTCGCGGCCGGTCCGCTGCAAGCGATGGCGCCCTCGTTTCGGCAGACGCCCACCCCGTCGCCGCAGGGCCGGCCCAACTCGGGGAAGGCCTCGTCCCGCTGCCCATCGCAGTCGTTGTCGAGCGCGTCGCAGCGCGTCTCGTCCTGCTCGAAGGTGTCCGGGTACGGGCAGGTCCACGCCGCCACCCGGCATGCGGGGCGCACGCCGCGGCACACGCCCAGCGTCCGGCAGCCGAACTCGGGCGGCGGCACCACCCGGTCCGCGTCGTCGACCACGCCGTTGCAGTCATTGTCGACGCCGTCGCAGCTCTCGATGCCACCGTTGCTGACGGCACACTCACAGCCGTTCGCCGGATCGTGGTCCAGATCCACGAAGCCCTGCCCACAACTCAGCACGTCGCAGCGACCGCCGTTGCAGAAGGGCGCCCCGTTGTCGATGGCGCACGCGTTGCCGCAATCGCCGCAGTTGGCCACGTCGTTGCTCAGGTCGAAACCCTCGTCCGTGCGGCCGTCGCAGTCGTCGTCGACCTCGTTGCATGTCTCGTCGCCGTTGACCACACAGGGCGCCTCACAGCCATTGGTGAGATCGTTGTCGATGTCCACGAAGCCCGGCTCGCACTCGACCAGGCGGCAGCGACCCGCGTCGCAGGCGGCCGTGCCGTTCGCGGCCACGCAGGCGTTGCCGCACGCGCCACAGTTCATCACGTCGGCCATCACATCGAAGCCGTTGTCGGTCGTGCCGTCGCAGTCATTGTCGCGCCCATCGCACACCTCGGCCGCGTCCTCGGTGGGCGTGCAGCGATACTCACAGCCGTCGGCCTCGTCCCCGTTGGCGTCGACCCAGCCATTCAGGCAACCCGCCGCCCTACACGCCCCGTCCACGCACGTGACCCGTCCATTCGGCAAGCTGCAGGCGACGCCGCACGCGCCACAGTTGAGCGCGTCCAGCGTCAGGTCGAAGTCCTCGTCGATCCGCCCATCGCAGTCGTTGTCGTCGTCGTCGCACACCTCGAAGCCGTCGGGGCTCGGCGTGCACTCGATCTCGCAGCCGTTCTCGACGTCGCCGTCGGCGTCGAACCACCCCTCGTCGCAGCCGCCCACGTCGCAGGTGCCCGAGTTGCACAGCGCCAGCGCGTTGGCCGGCGCGCAGGCCAGCCCGCAGCCGCCGCAGTGCTCCAGGTCCGCGAAGATGTCGAAGCCCTCGTCGACCTGCCCATCGCAGTCATTGTCGAAGGTGTCGCACACCTCCGTGGGATCCATGGTCGGCACGCATGCGTACTCGCAGCCGTTGAGCGGGTTCTGATCGGCGTCGACCATGCCCGGAGGGCAGCGGCCGATGATGCACTGACCCACCACGCACAGCGGCTCGGCGTTGCCGGTCTCGCAGGGCGTGTCGCAGGCCCCGCACGTGGCCACGTCATTCTGGGTGTCGAAGCCCTCGTCCGCCAAGCCATCGCAGTTGTTGTCCAGAAGATCGCAGATCTCGACGCCCCCGTTGCTCAGCTCGCAGGCCGTCTCGCAACCATTGCTGCCGTCCCGATCGGCGTCGCTGAAGCCCGGGGTGCAACGGTCCACCCGGCAGTCGCCGGCCTCGCAGCGCGACTCGGCGTTGGGCAGCCGGCAGATGAACGCCTCGTCGACCGCGCCGCACCCGCCGCAATTCTCGGGATCCACTTCCTTGTCGAAGCCATCGTCGACCACGCCGTTGCAGTCGTTGTCGAGGTCGTCGCAGATCTCGACGCCGTCGTTGCTCGCCTCGCACCGGGACTCGCACCCATTCTCCGGGCGACCGTCCGCGTTGGAGAAGCCGGCCTCGCAGCCGACCAGCCGGCAGCTCCCCTGATCGCAGGTGCCCGCCGCGTTGGCGAACGCGCACCGGACGCCGCAGCCGCCGCAGTTCTCGCCGTCGGTCATGGGGTCGAAGCCCTCGTCGATCATGCCATTGCAGTCGTTGTCCTCGCCGTCGCACACCTCGGGGCCCGGGTTGGCGGGCGTGCAGGCCGCCTCGCAGCCGTTGTCGGTGTCACCGTC
>CALBMW010001108.1 GCA_937896275.1 uncultured Myxococcales bacterium | reverse complement strand
CACGACGGCCGCGTCCACGCCACAGACCCGCGACAGCACGCGCTCGAGCCGCGCCGAGCAGCTCGCGCAGGTCATGCCTTCGATGGGCAAGCTCAGGTGCGCGGGCTGGTGTGAGGGCTCACTGGACACGGGGCCTCCTCGGAAGCTCGGGTCCAAGCTTAATCCTTCCAGTTACTGGAAGGTCAAGGCGCAGTTGCGCCCGCGGCTAAGTGACAAGTGAGCACGTTCGACCCCGCTCAGCGACCCCGCTCAGCGGCCCCGCTCGGGAGCGCGGGCGGGCTCACTCCACGCGCGTCCAGGTCGCTTCGCTGATTACGGTGCGTCGGCGGGCCGCCGCGATGTCCTGCAGGTCCGACACCGGGACGCCGGTGGCGATGGGCTCACCGGGGCGGTAGACCACCACCGGCACGTCGTCGCGCTCGACGAGGATCCCCTCGACCCGCACCTTCTGACCGACGAGCGCGTCCGGCCAGGCGTCGAGGCCGCCGATCCACAGGTCCGCGCCCGATCCGTCCTTCAGCAGCAGCGCGCCCATCTTCGCGTTCTGCGCCGTGCCGGTCACGACCACCCGCACCGCCGCGGGCTGGCTCGTGGGCCCGCTCGCCGGTCCACTCGTGGGCTCCGCCGCCATCGCCACCCCCTGCCGCGCCACACCCTGCAGCGCTACACCCTGCAGCGCCACACCCTGCAGCGCCAGCCCCGCCAGCGCGACCGCCGCGCCGATCAGCCACGTCGTCCCGCGCATGATCGCCTCCGCCGTGCTGCTTGCGGCCATCCTGCGCGCTTCAGGCGGCCCGCGCCAGGAGCGACTCGAGCACCGCCCCCGCGTCCTGGATGCCCTGATCCCGGAACAGCGTGTCGAGCAGCTCGACGGCGTCGGCGCGATCGCGATCGTCCCCGAACAAGAACCGCCGCGCCGTCTCGCGCACCGCGTTCGCGTCCCCGAGCAGCACCCCGAACACGTCGAAGAAGTCGTCGAGGCGCCGCCTCAGCTGGGCGTCGTCTCCCCCCTCGCCGCGCAAGGTGGCCAGCGCCGTCAGGTGCCCGCGCAGCGCCTCGCGGAGCACGTCGGGCGAGGTGGGCTCGCCGGTGAGCCCGGGGCGCACCTCCACGAGCAGGTTCAGCTCGAGCTGGCGCCGGTAGGCCAGCGGCGCCCGACTCGTCACCCACAGCCAAGCGACCGCGAGCACCACGATGAGCGACGTCACCGCCCAGGGGCCGCACCACAAGGCGAGCGGCAACAGCAGGCCCGCGGTCAGCCCGCCGAGCGGGTACACCACGCCCTTGAGCAAGACCTTGGCCTGGGTGCGCTGCACCACCGGCACGGGCGTCAGCACCATCTCCTGCGTGTTCGACTGAAAGGTGAACTTGAACAGCGTGTCCGCCCCGCGCAGCAGCGCGGCCGCCACCACCGAAGGCGCCGCGATACACGCCGCGGCCCCGCTCAGCACCATCAACGGGTGCAGCGCGAAGCTCCGGCCCACCCCCAAACGGTTGATGACCGGCCCCACCACGATCAACTGGAAGCCGAGCACCATGACATTGGTCACGGTGTGGAAGTTCGCGAAGAACAAGGCGATTTCGTCCGGTCGCAGGGTCGCCTGCAGCTCCGCCTTGAGCAGGTAGTCGACCAGATTGGTGCAGACCGCCATCAAGAAGGTCGCCGCGCCGACCACCCGGAGCAGTCGGCTCTGGCCGAGCATCCGAAAGCCCCCATGCACCACGGGATCGTCGCGGCGCGCGCTCCGCCCCAGTCGCCACGTGCCGGCCACCCAACGGGGCATCGGCAACATCAACAGCAGCAGCAGCGCGACCGCCCACAACAGCGCGTTGGTCCCGAACCGCCCCACGATCGCCGCCGCCAGGGTGCCGCCGCCCACCGCGCCCGCGGTGCTGACCCCGCCGATGAGCGGGATCAGCCGCCGCGCCTGCCTGCTGTCCAGGCGCTCGAGCAGCGTGCTCCAGCACGCGACGTTGGCCAGCGGGCTGACGACCGCCAGCGCCAGCACGGCGGCGAAGACCGGCCAGCGGCCCTCGACCCCGACGCAGGCCAGCGCGACCGCGGCGAAGACCCCCAGCACGGCGGTGTTCAGCGGGACCAGCGGCACGCGCCGCGCCAACCACGCGTAAGCGAAGGTGGCCGGCGCGAAGGCGAAGGCGCTGATCACGAAGAACAGCGGCAGCCACGACACCTGAAACTGCGCGATGAACGCCGTGTCGGACCAGGTGCGAATCAGGATGGCGAGCGCGACGGACAGGAACGCGAAGACACCCATCGCGACGAACATGGGCCACTCGTCGGAGCGCACGCCTCTGCGGGCGCGCGTGGGGGGGTCTGCCATGTGGGGCTCATCGGCGGCGCGGGGCGCCTGGGCCAGTGGGGGGCAGCGGCTGACCCCCGAGGACCAGCCGAGCGTTCAACGGGTTCAGGTTGACATAGAGCGGCGCCGACAAGGAAGCGACCGCCGCCCATCGGGCCTGCGGGCGCGCCGCGCGGTCCGATCCCAGTCCGTCCACCGCATCGCGGCCCACCCTGGATCAGCGCCAGCGTTGGCGCCGGCTCCGCGCTCTGGCACCCTGTCCCAGGTCTGGAGGAACCCCATGTCGCTCACCGACCGAGGCTCGCCATGAGCGTGCTCCGCACCGCCGTCACGCCCAGCGAAGTCCTGGGCCTCAGCCCCCTGGGTCAGAGCCTGCGTCAGTGCCGCCTGGCGCTGCTGGGCGATCCCGTCACCCCCTCGAGCCGCTGGGGCCCGTCCTCGCTGCGCATCCTGAAGCCCTGGATCTCGGTGCCCGCCTGGCTGGGCCACACCCGGGCCGACCACCGCGTCCTCGTCTACAACCTGCCCAACCGCACGCCGCAGTCACCGAGCCTGGGCTACAGCGTCCGCGTGACCGATTGTCGCGACTTCCGCGGCCGCCGGCTGACCTACGACGGTCACATCGGGACCGACTTCGTGCTGCCCCCCGGCACGCGCCTGTGCGCCGCGGCGCCGGGCGTCGTACGCGGCGTGGTGCTCGAGATGCAGCGCGGCGGCCGCAAGGTCTACGTCGATCACGGCGCGGGCCTGATCACGACCTACAGCCACCTGTCGCGCGCGCTGGTCGAGCCGGGGCAGGCGCTGGCGCGCGGCTGTGTGCTGGGCCTGTCGGGCATGTCGGGGGTCGATGGCCTGCTGATGGGCCCGCTGCTGGCGCCCCACCTGCACTTCAACGCCCTGCTCGACGGGCAGGCGATCGATCCCTGGGCCGCGCCCGGCGAGACCTCGCTCTGGCTCGATCACAACGCGCCGACCCCCTGGACCGGGCCGGCCGACACCG
>CALBMW010001107.1 GCA_937896275.1 uncultured Myxococcales bacterium | reverse complement strand
CGACCCCACGAAGTCCGACCCCACGAAGTCTGCGCCGTCGCGGCGTTGTTGGCGCCGCGACGGCGCCAGGGATAGTCTCCGATCCCGTGAGCGACGCCGAGTCCAAGCCCATCTTCGTCCGGGGACGCCCCGTCCCCGACGCCTCGGTCACGCCGGTGGTGCACTACTACCGCGCGGAGGTGGGGCGCGGGAACGTGTGGCGGCAGCGCATGGACGCCACGACCAACTGGGCCATCGGGGCGTCCACCGCCATCGTGTCGGTGGCCTTCAGCCGTCCCGACGTGCCCCATGTGCTGATCCCGATCGGCGGCGTCCTCGTCTTCTTGCTGATGTGCATCGAGGGGCGGCGCTATCGCCTGTACGACGTGTTCCGCAGCCGCACGCGTCTGCTCGAAGCCCACATGGTCGTCCCCTACCTGATGCACGACGTCGATTTGCTGCCGGGCGGGTGGCGCGCGAACTTGGCCGAGGACCTGCTGCAGCCCTCGTACAAGATGAGCTTCTGGCGCGCGACCGGCTCGAGGCTGCGTCGCAACTACATCTGGATCTTCCTCATCCTGATGCTGGCCTGGACCGCGCGGGTCGCGGCCCGCACCACGCCCGGCATCGGCGGCGCGCAGTTCGTGCCCACCGCGGTCGACGCGGCCCACGTCTACCAGGGCTTCGCCTACGGCCCCCTGCCGGCCTGGGCGATGCTCGGGCTGACCGCCCTCTACTTCGGGGCATTGGGGGCGTGGATCTACCTCGCAGGTCGCAGCCCCGATCCCGACCAGATGGTCTACGTGCGTCTTCGCGCGCGAGAGACCCAGTGGCCGCTCTGACCGAGGGGTTGACCGAGGGGTCGGACCGAGGGGTCGAACATACTCATTTATCACTTGGCGCCGCCCGCACCGACGACACGCGGGGTGGCTCGAACCGCGACGTGCTAGCATGCGCGCCGCATGGCGGGGCCGACCGTGTGTGCCCCGCAGACGTGACGGGACCAAACGCCGTGGCGGAAGCCCAGAAAGACGCGCTGATCCTGACGCCGCACGGCCGTTTGATGCTGGCGGCGGACGACGACGGGTTCGTGCTCGATCCGGCCCTGACGGCGCGGCTGGCCAAGGCCTTCGCGGAGGGGTCCGGCCGTGGGCTCCTCCAGCTCGGCGCCGCCGAGGTCGGGACGGCGCTGCCTGCGGTACTGGCCTACTGGCGAGACTTCGCGGGGTGCTACGCGACCTCGGTGTGCGCGTTGTCCGACGTGGCGCAGGCTGACGCGCTCGAGGTGCAGCCCCCCTCCGCCGGCGAACTCGCCACCTGGGTGCTGGGCGCCCCCGCGATGCGGGGCGGCGAATATTTGACGACGGACGTGCTGCTGGATCTGTGGTCGCAGATCGACGCCGCGTTCCGGAGTCTTGCAGTCGGCGTCTCGGTCCAGGCAGCGCTCGCGGCCCTGAACGCGGCGTGGAACATGGTGGGGCGCGTTCACTTCCACCTGGCCGAGAACAAAAGGGATCCCGACGCGCCCTTCGCCTTCATGGCCACCTACACGACGCGGCTCTCCGCGCACGCCAAGGCGCAGCACCTGCCGCTGGGGCGGGCGCTCAACGAGTACACCGGCGCGTCGAACCGGGACGGGCTCCTGTCCCTCTTGCTCCCCGTCCAGCGCGCAGCCGAGACCTGCCCCTGGCTGCGGGACATGATCACATCGAACGAGATCTTCCACCCGCTGCGCTGGACGCCCGGCCAAGCGGCGCGCCTGCTACGCGACCTGCCCGCGCTCGAGTTGGCGGGCGTCGTGGTTCGGATGCCGGCGTCGTGGCCCGGGCGTCGCCCTCTCCGCCCCAAGGCGACGGCGACTGTCGGCGCGGCCGTGCCCTCCACGGTCGGTCAGGACGCGTTGCTCGACTTTCATCTGGAGGTCGCGATCGAGGGGGAGCCGCTCACGCCGACGGAGATTCGTGCGCTGCTCGCCTCCTCCGACGGCCTGGCCTTGATCCGGGGGCAGTGGGTTGAGGTCGACGCGGCCCGCCTGCAGCGGACGATCGACCGACTGGATGCCATCGAGCGCTTGGCGCACGACGCCGGCGTGACCCTCGCGCAGGCGATGCGCATGCTCGCCGGTGCGGGCGTCCGCGGCGAGGAGCCCGAGGACGCGGATGACGCCGACTGGTCCCAGGTGGTGGCGGGCCCATGGCTGCGTGAGACGCTGCAGGGGTTGCGCAGCCCCGAAGGTCTGGTCGCCGTGGAGCCGGGCCCCGCCTTGCACGGCACCCTCCGGCCCTATCAGCAGGTCGGCCTGCGGTGGCTGTACCTGCTGTCGAAGCTGGGCCTCGGCGCCTGCCTCGCGGATGACATGGGTCTGGGCAAGACCATCCAGGTCCTGTCGCTGTTGGTGGTGCGCAAGGCGCGCGGCGACGCCGACGGCCCCAGCTTGCTGGTGGCGCCCGCGTCGCTGCTCGCCAACTGGGCGTCGGAGATGGAACGCTTCACGCCCGGACTGTGCTGCTTGGTGGCGCACCCATCGGCCCTGCCCGCCGCGGAGCTCAACTCCCTGGCGCCCGGTCGCTTGGACGGGATCGACCTCGTCATCACGAGCTACGGCATGCTGCTGCGCGCGCCCTGGCTGAGGACGACGCGATGGGATCTGGTCGCGCTGGACGAGGCGCAGGCCATCAAGAACCCCAACGCCCGGCAGACACGCGCCGTGAAGGCGCTGCCAAGCCGCGTCCGCCTCGCGCTGACGGGCACGCCGGTGGAGAACCGGCTGTCCGACCTGTGGTCGGTGTTCGACTTCGTCAACCCGGGCCTCTTGGGCAC
>CALBMW010001106.1 GCA_937896275.1 uncultured Myxococcales bacterium | reverse complement strand
GTCGCGCGCCGCAGCAACTCCACGCTGTCGCGCAGGCCCAGCTTGCGCTTGATGTTGGCCCGGTGCGACTCGATGGTCTTGACGCTGCGCCCCAGCGTGCGCGCGATGCGCGTCGTCGCGCTGCCCTGACCGATCAGCTCGAAGACCTGCAGCTCGCGATCGGTGAGGACGTCCAGCTCGTGCGCGGGCTCGGGGTGGCTGCCCGACGCGCGCTCCAGCACCCGCTCGGTCATGGCCTCGCTGAGGAAGAGGTGCCCCTCGGCGACCCGGTGCAGCGCCTTGACCAGGCACGTCTCGGTCTCGTCCTTCATGACGTAGCCGCGCGCACCGAGCCGCAGCACGCGGTCGGCGTAGAGCGTCTCGTCGTGCATCGACAGCACGAGGGCCCTGACCTTGGGGGCATGCTCCTGCAGCCACGCGAGCAGCTCGAGCCCACCCCGCCCGCCCATGAACAGGTCGAGCACCACCAGGGACGGCTGAACCTTGATGATGCCCCGCTGCGCCTCCTCGACGGTGGACGCGGCGCCGCAGTACAGGAGCGACGGCTCGCGCTCGATGAGCCGACGCAGGCCCTCGCGTACGATGAAGTGATCGTCGACCACGAAGACGCGGGCTGGCGAAGGACCGGGTGGGTGGTGCGCGGGCGTGCGCGCTTCAGGCTGACGAGTGCACATCGACTGGCCTCGACCGTGACGACGCGTGCTGAGACTGAAACCAGCCTCCCCGCCTTCTCCGCTGCACAGCATGTGCCAGCGGGGGTCGTCAAGGCTGCCATGACCGCCGAGCTGCCGAGCCGCCCAGAGTGAGGGAAAGGACCCAGGGGCATCTCAGCAAAGAGCCCATGATTCCAGGCGCCCGAGGATGACGTTACCGGTCATTCACATTGGGACAACGCTGGCGAAACTGACCTTCCCGATCTTTTCGGCGTTACGCGATCGGATGATCGCAGGCAATCGAGGGTCACCACTCGGGACGCTTCGCCGGCCGCCCGATCGAGGTCCACGGTCGAAAGTCCGGCGGCATGCGCGCGCCTTTTTGCTAGCCTGCAGGCCCACCCGTGATGGAGAAACCCATGCCCGCGCTCCCCGCCCTGCTGGCCAAGGCAGACGAGCTTGCCGGTTGGCGCCGCGACCTGCACGCCCACCCCGAGTTGGCGTTTCGCGAGCACCGCACGGCGGACACGGTGGAGCGCCGGCTGCGCGCCTTCGGCGTCGCGACGCACCGGGTGACCGAGACGGGCGTGGTGGGGCTGCTCGAGGGGGCCCGCCCCGGCCCGGGGCGGCTCGGCCTGCGCGCCGACATGGACGCGCTGGCCATGGAGGAGAGGACCGGGCTCCCCTACCGCTCGACTCACCCCGGCGCCTTTCACGGCTGCGGCCACGACGGCCACACGACCATGCTGCTGGCGGCGGCGCGTCACCTTTCGGAGACGCGCGACTTCGCGGGTGCGGTGCGCTTCATCTTCCAGCCCGCCGAGGAGGGGAGCGCGGGCGCCAAGGCAATGGTCGAGGCCGGGCTCTTCGAGCGCTTCCCGTGCGACGCCGTCTACGGCCTGCACAACTGGCCCGGCCTGCCCCGAGGGCACGTGGCGGTGCGGCCAGGGCCCATGATGGCGTCCGCCGATCAGTTCGACGTGCTGCTCACGGCGAGCGGTGGTCACGCGGCGATGCCCCATCAGTGCACCGATCCGGTGGTGGCCGCCGCGCACATCGTGACCGCGCTGCAGACGCTCGTCAGCCGGCGGGCAGATCCCGCGGACGCGGCGGTGGTGAGCGTCACCCGGGTCGAGGCCGGCAGCGCCTACAACGTGATCCCCGAGACCGCGCTGCTTCGCGGCACGGTGCGGTCGCTGCGACCCGAGACGCGCGACGCGCTCGAGGCGGGCGTGCGGCAGATCGCGGTCGGCGTGGGCGCGGCGCTGGGCGTCTCTGCGACGGTGGACTACAGGCGCGGCTACCCGTCCACGGTGAACGACGAGGGCCCCGCCGCGGTGATCGCCCGGGTGGCGTCTGACGTGGTGGGCGCCGAGCGGGTGCACACCGACCGCCCGCCGTCGATGGGCGCCGAGGACTTCGCCTTCCTGCTGCAGGCCTGCCCCGGGGCCTACTTCTGGCTCGGCGCCGAGGGCCGCGAGGGCTGCGGCTTGCACCACCCCGGCTTCGACTTCGACGACGCGCTGTTGCCCATCGGGGCGACCTTGTGGGTTCGGCTGGTCGAGACCGAGCTCTCGTGATACCTCGCGCGCCGATCTGACCACCCGTGTGTTCCCCGGTGTGTTCCCCGGCGTGACTGGCGACCGATCGTCCCGTGCCACCGCCCGATGCGCCTCGACGGTCCGCGTGGACTGCGGGTTGTGCCGGCGCGCGCCGCGCGCCAGACTGCTGCGCCATGCGACGCGCTCCCCTGGTCCTGCTGCTGTTGGCGGTCGCGCACGCCGCGCCGCCGCCCGACCCCGACCCCGACCGCGAGGCCCGGGGCGTGCGTCGGTGGCTGGAGCGCACGCTGCTCGTGCTGACGCCCGTCGAGGGCGGCGTGCGGGTGGTCACGGAGCAACGACGCGGAGAGCAAGGGCGCGAGCAGGTCGTGGCGCCCGGGGGCGAGCTGCGCCGCCTCATCGATCCAGCCGCGCTGCAGGTGGTCGAGCTGATCGGGGTCGACGATACGGGCATACGCGCGCGCTACCGCGTCGTGCGACGCCCGCCCGGGGGCCCCGAGGAGCGGGGCGAGGGCACCTTCGAGGTGGCCTTCACCCCCCCCCTGCTGGTGGCCGTGGCCACCGGCGACCGAGCGACCGTGGCCGCTCGGCTGGCCGCGGGCGACGACCCGGACCAGAGCGGGCACCTCGGTCGGCCGGCGCTGGCCGTGGCCGCGTGGCGCGGCGACGCGACGATCACGCAGGCCCTGCTCGACGCGGGGGCCACGGTCGACCACACGGATCCAATGGGCGTGACCGCGCTGATGCGCGCCGTCGCCCAGCCCGACACCTTCGCGCGGCTGCTGGCGGCGGGGGCCGACCCCCGGCGGCGGGACGCGCGCGGGCAGACGGTGTGGACGGCCGCGATTCGGCACGGCGACGCGGTGGACGCGCTGATCGAGGCCGCACCGGGCCAAGCGACGCTGAACGCCGCCCTGCGCCTCGCGAGCGCCGCCGGCCCGCGCGAGGTGGTCGCCCGACTGCTGGCGGCCGGCGCCGATCCGGTCGCGCCGCCCACGGACCTCGCCGGCCACCCCGCGACGGGCTACTTCGCCCTGCCGATCGTGGACTACGCGCGCCGGCGTACGGACGGCGAGGCCCTGGCCGTCGAGGCGCTGCTGGTCGCGGCCGGTGCGCCGGCGCCGGCCATGCCCGCACCCACCGGCGAGGAGTAGAGTCGCGGGATGAACCAGTGTCGCAGCCGAGCGATGGGCGTGGTGCTGACCGCGCTGCTGATGGCCGCGTGCGCCACCGTCGACCGTCCGGACGGGGCGGACGGGACGGGCGCGGCGGACGGGGCGGACGGGGCGGGCGGGGCCGCGGACACGACCTCGGCCGACGCCGGCACGCCAGACGCGGCGCGGGCGGACGCCCGACCGGAAGCCGGGCGCCCCGACGGAGGGGGACCCAGGCGACCAGACGCCGCGCTCGGCGGCAGCGACGCCTGCGCGCCGGCCCCC
>CALBMW010001105.1 GCA_937896275.1 uncultured Myxococcales bacterium | reverse complement strand
GAGCTGCTTGAGGGACTCGGCCAAGCCGAACTGCGCGTCGGGATCGTCGGGCGCCGCCCCCGCGTAGGCCTGATAGGCCGCGGCCGCCTCGCGGTAGCGCCCCGCCTTGCGCAGGGCGAAGGCCAGCCGGTACCGCCCACGGGCGTAGTCGGGCGCCGACGTCACCAGCCGCTCGAAGGTGCTCACCGCTTCGTCGAACTGGCCAGCCCGCAGCTGCAGGCGGCCGAGCGCCTCGTAGGCCTCTGACCGAGAGGGCTCCGCCTCGATGGCCCGCAGCCACGCGGCCGTCGCCGACCCGAGGTCACCTTTGGCCTCCGCAGCGAGGGCCTCGTCGGCCGGGCCCGCCCACGAGGGCACGGCGAGGAGCAGCAGCGTCAGGACCCAGAGAGAGCGCATGCCCGCATCCTACGCGGCCCCGCGGACCACGCGCAACGTCGTGCGACGCGCTGCGTCAAGGCCTCACCCTGGGCGAAAGAAGTGGGTGAATGGATCGATCGTCGGGGCGTCGCAGGCGCCGCAATCAACCCAAGGAGGACGCGATGCGTCGACTGCTTGCCCTGACCGCCCTGGGCCTCGGTGCCCTCGTCGCCGCCCCGGACACCGCCTCGGCCCACGGGCTCGAGATCAGCTTCTCCGTCGGTGACCTCTTCGCCAGCCACCACCACGACCACAACTGCCGCCACGATGGCGACTACTGGAGCCGCGAGCGGGCCTGGCGCGCCGAGGCCCGCGCCCGCGCCGCCGAGGCCGCCGCCCGCGAGGCCGACTACCGGGCCCGCCGCGCTCACCGCCACCACCACGCCACGCCCGCCGTCTACGTGCCCCGCACCCGGCACGCCGTCTACGCGCCCCGTGGTCGAGATGCCTACGTGCCCCGCGGCTACAGCGCCTACGTTCCCCGGGGCAGGGACACCTACGTGCCACGCGGCAACGACGCCTACGTCCCGCGCGGCAAGGCCCGACCGCAGGCGGCGCAGACACCGCGTCGCGGTCACGGCAGGCGGTAAGCCGCGTCAGCCGAAGGGGGCGACCAGCTCGATGAGAGCCTCGCGGTCGGGCCCCACCGACACCAACGCCACCGGCACGCCCGACAACTCCGCGACCCGCTCGACAAACGCGCGGGCCGCGGAGGGCAAATCCGCGAGCGCGCGCGCCTCGCCGAGCGGCTCGCTCCAGCCCGGCAGCGTCTCGTAGATCGGCTCCACCTCAGTGATGGCGACGGGCTCGGCCGGCAGCTCGTCCCAGCGCTGGCCGCGCCACCGATAGCCCACCGCGATCCGCACCGTCTCCAGCCCGCTCAACACGTCGAGCTTCGTCAGCGCCAACCCCGTCAAGCCGTTGAGCCGGGCCGCGTAGCGCAGCGCGGGCACGTCTAACCACCCGCAGCGCCGAGGCCGACCGGTGGTCGCGCCATACTCGTGACCGACGGCCCGCAGGCGCTCGCCGAGCATGTCGTCGAGCTCGGTCGGGAAGGGCCCCGCGCCGACCCGCGTGCAATAGGCCTTGGTGATGCCGATCACCGCGCCCAGCAAGCCCGGACCCACACCCACGCCGCTCGCGGCGTTGGCGGCGACCGTCGAGGACGAGGTGACATACGGATAGCTGCCGTGCAGCACGTCGAGCAGCGTGCCCTGCGCCCCTTCGTAGAGCACGCGCAGGCCCGCGGCCGCGCCCTCGGCCACCAGCCGTCCGACGTCGCCGAGCAGCGGGGCGAGGCGGTCGCGCAGCTCGAGCAGCAGCTCGACCGTCGGGCCGACCGACTGAGGCGCCGCGCCCAGGCCCGTCAGCAGCAGGTTGCGCTCGAAGTGCAGCGCCTCGACGCGCGCGCGCAGGTAATCGGGGTCGCTCAGATCCGCGAAGCGCACCCCACGCCGCGCCACCGCGTCCTCATAGGCTGGGCCGATGCCCCTCCCCGTGGTGCCGATGCGGCCCGGCCCGGCGGCGGACTCGCGGGCGGCGTCGAGGGCGCGGTGAACCGGCAGCACCAGGTGGGCGCGCTCGCTGAGCATCAGCGAAGACGCATCCACGGTCAGCCCGACGGCCCGCAGCGCCTCGACCTCGTCGAGAAAGGCGACGGGATCGACCACGCAGCCCGGCCCCACTGCGCACATCTTGCCCGGGTGAAGGATGCCCGAGGGCACCAGGTGGAGGACCGTCTTCTGGCCCCCGACGACCAGGGTGTGACCCGCGTTGGCGCCGCCCTGATAGCGCACGACCAGATCGGCCACGAGGGCGTAGTGGTCGACGACCTTGCCCTTGCCCTCGTCGCCCCACTGGGCACCGACAATCACCACGCCGCGCATCGCAGGCACCCCCTCAGAACTTCAGCCGGCAGAAGCAGTAAGGCAGGATGCCGGTCCCGGTGTCGTAGAGCTCGCGACTGAGCAGCGCCTCGTCGAGCAGACCCTCGGGGCCGCCCGGCAGCGAGAACAGGTGGCCGCTCACCCGCCACGCCCCGGGCGCCAGCAGCCGGCTCTCGTGATGGCGCTCGATCGTGACCCCCCAGCGCACGCCGGCCGAGAAGCGGCCGGTGACCGGATCGACGGTCAAGTCGTCGAGCGCGTGGATGAGGATGGAGGTGTCGACCGTGCTGACGATGTCGTGGAAGCCCACCTCGCCGCGCTCCATGAGCACGCTCCCAAAGCCCGGACGCGCGCGGCGCAGGTGAGCTCCGGCGCCGCCGTCCCCGATCCGCCACGCGCAGCCGCTGGGCACACCACCCATGCGCGCCGCGTGAGCGCGCGAGCGCCAGAGCTGCGTGACGCGCCCGCGCACGACGATGGGCGTGCGGCGGGTCGG
>CALBMW010001104.1 GCA_937896275.1 uncultured Myxococcales bacterium | reverse complement strand
GTGGCTGCGCTGGTGCGGCGCGCCGCGGCGCTTCGGGACGATCTGGCGCGGCTCTTCGAGCCGACCGACGCCGAGCCGGCGGTGGCCTTTCGCGAAGCGCGGGGGCGCGCGACGACGCTCGTGCGGCAACCCGTGGAGCCGGGTGGGCGCCTCGAGGCCACGCTCTACGGGCGGCGTCACGCCATCGTCTTCACCTCGGCCACCCTCACGGTCGACGGGCGCTTCGACTACGCCCGTGGCCGCCTCGGCGTCGACGCGGACGCGGCGACGGCGGCCTTCGACAGCCCCTTCGACCACGCCGCGCAGGCGCGCTTGTTCTTGCCGGCGGATCTGCCCGATCCGCAGGACGCGCGCTTCGCGGACGCGGTGGCCGCGTGGGTGCGCACGCTGACCGATCTCACCGAGGGCCGCGCCTTCGTGCTCTTCACCAGCTTCCGCAACCTGGACGCCGTGCACGCGCGGCTGCGTGACGATCTGCCGTGGCCCCTGCTGCGCCAGGGCGACGAGCCGCGGGACCGTCTCTTGACGCGGTTTCGCGCCACCCCGGGCGCCGTCCTGCTCGGCACCGCCAGCTTCTGGGAGGGCGTGGACGTCGCGGGCGACGCCTTGTCGCTGGTCATCATCGACAAGCTGCCCTTCGGCGCGCCCGACGATCCCGTCCTTCAGGCCCGCATCGCGGCGGCGCGCGAGGGGGGGGTCGACCCCTTCCGGGGGGTGCAGTTGCCGGCCGCCGCGCTCACCCTGAAGCAGGGCTTCGGGCGGCTGATCCGCACCCGCGCGGACCGTGGCGTGGTGGCCATCCTCGACCGTCGCCTGACCGCGCGGGGCTATGGCAAGGTGCTGCTCCGATCGTTGCCGGCGGTCCCGGTGTGTCGCGACTTTGAGGCGTTGAGCGCTTGGTGGCGCGGGGATCCGCCCGATTGACCCCCGTCTCCAGGCGCGCGTATGCTCAGCCCCCCAGGGGGGCCGGCCGGCGATGCACAGCGACGAGCGAGAGGCGTGATCCACGGGGCTCGACCATGCGGCGCGCGTGCCTGCCGGCCGGCGCGGGACGGCGCGGTGGTGTCCTCAGGTGGCTCGGCGCCGCGCGCCTCGTGGCCGCGCGCAGGTTGCGCCCTCGACCGGACGGGCGCGACACCCCCCGTCGATGGCCGTGAATCATGATCCTGGACGGCGCGCTCGACGGGCTCGGCCTGCCTGAGGCGGCCGCGGCGGAGATCAGGGTGGCGCAAGACGCTCTGATCAATGGCCACCCCGACCGTTGCCTGCTGATGCTCGACGCGCTGGACCTTCCGCACGACCCGGCGGTCGCCTGCCTGCGCGGCCTGGCGCACCTCAAGCGCTTCGATCTCTTTCGCGCCGAGTCGGTGCTGGGTGATCTGTTGGAGCGCCAGCCGGTCTTCGCCGCGGTGCTGGGGCTGGCACAGGTTCGCACCCTTCAGGAGGAGCACGAGGCCGCGGCGGAGCTCTTGCGGCAGGCGTTGCAGATGCGGCCCGAGCACGCCGGCGCCATGGTGGCCCTCGTGGCGTCCTACGCCCAACTCGGGCGATTCGAGCGCGCCGAGGCGCTGAGTCGACGGGCCCTGGATCTGCACCCGACGTCCGCGGAGCTGCTCTTCGGGCTGGGCGAGAGCCTGCGGTGCCAGGACCGGCACGTGGAGGCGGTCGCGGTCCTGCAGCGCCTCCTGCCGCTCGACGAGGTGGCCGAAGCGCCGCGGGTCGCGCTGGGCCGCTCACTGCTGGCGCTCGAGCGGCCCGCCGAGGCCCGACCCATCTTCGAGGAGGTCCTGCGCCGCAACGCCGAGTCCACCGGGGCCCTGGCCGGCGTGGCCGAGGCGCTCGCGCAGGAGGGGCGGCTCGGCGAGGCGCACGGGTACGTGCTGCGGGCCTTGGCCGCTGCGCCGGATCAGGCGTGGCTTCACCTGCTGCACGCGCGGATGAACCTGCGGGCGGGGCGACTGGCGCAGGCCGAGCAGTCGGCCGAGACGGCGGCGACCTTGACCGACAACCCGCGCGACGCGCTGCGCATCGCGGTCGCGGCCGCGTGGGAGCGCGGCGACTTCTCTCGCGCGGCCGAGCACGCCGCCCAGGTGCTGCGCTACGAGCCGCGCGACGCGCCGTCGCACGCGGCCCTGGCGCTCGCCGATCTGCTCGCAGGGCGGGTGGCGGACGCGCAGGGGCGGCTCGCCCCGCTGATGGCCGGCGGCGACGGGTGCGCCGAGGCGCTGCTGGTGCGGGGGGCGCTGGCGTTGGTCGACGGGCAGCCGGCGGCGGCGGCCGAGCGCTTCCGGGCGGTCGTGCGACAGCGGGCCGACGATCGTTGGGCCCAGCCGTTGCTGGGCGCGGCCTACGCGTGCGCGGCCGATCCCGAGGCCTCGGGCGAGCGTGCGCTCCGGCGCGCGCTGGCGGGCGAGTCGGTCGAGGACGAGGACGAGGACGAGGATCAGACCTACGTGGTCGAGCCCGAGGCCCCTGGGCGCCCGCCGCCCGCGGCGGCCCTGCCGCGGCGCCCCAGCGGCCCCATCGCGTCCTTGCTCGAGGTCGAGGTGAACCGGGTGCTGGCCTTTGACGAGCTTCCGCGCCCGCCGCGGAGCGATCCGCCGAAGGCGTCCCCGTCCGTGGCTTCAGCGGCGCCCGCGCGGGCTACCTTGGCGGGGAGCCTGGATTCGGCGGACCCGGCCGACAACCTGACGCCCCCGGCCTCGGCCGACAGCCGGACCCCCGCCACCTCGGGCGGGAGCTTGCCCCGTGCGTCCTCGGCAGGGAACCGGGCTCCGGCGGCCTTGGTCGGCGGCTCGGACCCTGTGGTCTCGGTTGGGAGCCCGGATCCAGCGGGCTCGGTCGAGATCCCGGATCCGGCGGCCTCGCTCGAGGCTGCGGTCGACGCGACGTCGCTCCTGTTGACGCCGACGCCCTCCCCCTCACGGGGGCCGCTCAGCGAGCGGGCGCCGGCCGAGATCGTGGGCCGCCTGCATCGTCTTGGTCGCATCCTGCATGGCGTCGAGGGTTTCGCCGATCTGGCGGGGCGCGTCGAGCGCCTGGTCGAGGCGCATGATCAGCCGCTCCTGCTGGGCGTGATGGGCCCGCCCGGCGCGGGCAAGACGACCTTCGTCAACGCCCTCATCGGTCAGCCGTTGATCCCGGAGCACACCGCCCTCCCTCACCTGCTGCGCTATGGGCGGCGCCCCAGCGCGCGCGTGGTCTATGAGGACGGCCGGGTCGAGCCGCTGGCCTTGCGCGCGCTGAGCGAGGCCGAGCCGGCCGATTGGCCGGGCGGCGGCGAGGGCGTCCGCTGCATCGAGATCCTCATGCCGGTGCAGGAGCTGGCGCGGGCGAGCATCCTCGATGTGCCCGAGCAGCTGCGCGTCACGCCCGGCGTGGCCGGCGACGTGGACGCGGTCCTGTGGCTGGTCGGCGCCGACGCCTCACCGGAGGGCTGGGCGGACGCCGTCGCCTGGCTGGATCGCACGCCCACCGAGGCCATCGCGGTGGTCACCCGCACGGACTGCGTGGCCTCGGCGGCCGCCGTCGACGCGCAGGTCCAAGCAGCGCGGGCGGCGCTCGGTGAGCGGGTGCACGAGGTGGTGGCGGTCAGCGCGCGCCGCGGCCTCGATGGGCTGCAGCGGCGCGACGTCGCCGAGCTGCGGGCGAGTGGGTTCGCGCGCCTGCACAAGGCCCTCGCGCGGTCGTTCTTTCAGAGGGCCGGCGTGGTGCGCGGGGCGGCCGTGGCCCGACAGGCCGATGGCTTGGCGCGCGCGGCGCGCTCGCGTGCGCTCGAGCAGATGGATCGCATCGAGCAGCGGGATCGCGCGGTGGCCGCCTTGACCGAGCGCGTCACGCGCGACCGGGAGGCCTTTCGCCGGGACGCCGAGGGCCCGGCCGGCGAGCGTCTCGCGGCGGCGCTCGACGAGGCGCTCGACGTCTGCCTGCCCGAGTTGGGTGAGCTGTGGGCGCACGCCGAGGGCTTCGAGCGGGAGCACCAACTCGACCTGACCCGGAGTCGCTTGCGGGCCGGCTTCGCGCTGGCCGTGGAGCGCGTGCGCGACGACCTCGAGGCGCGGCTTCGGGCCCTGTTCGATGACTACTTCATGGCCTTCGAGGCGGCCTTTCCGCCCGGTGAGCAGTCGGCCGAGGCGGCGCGCGTCGCCGGGCTGCAGGGGATCCTCGACGGCTACCGGATGCTCCTGCTCGAGGAGGCCTTGGGGCGGCACCAGGCCTACCTCGAGGCGTGGGTGGAGCAGGCGCCCATCGATCGCCTCGTGGCCGAGGCCCCCGCGCCCGCGGATCGTGAGGCGCTGCTGCGAGCCGTGCGGGGGCGCGGCCTGCGGCTGGATCGGGCGCGCTCCCCGCGCCTGCAGGACTTGGGCGGCCCCTTGTTCGACGGCCTCTCGGCCTTCGTCGACGAGACCGCCGCCGATCTGCGCGTCGCGCGGGTCGATCTCACCGAGCGGGTGCTCGAGCCGCTCGGGCGCCTGCTCGACGACGGGGCGCGGTGACGGCCGCGCGGCGCCCGATGCCGCGATGATGGCCGAGGCGCAGGCGCTCGTGGCCGCCTGTGTGGCTGGCGATCCCGAGGGCCGGCGGTCTTTGGTGGTGCGCTACCACCGCGCGGTGCGCCAGGCCATCGGGTTCCTGCCCGTCGCCCGGGCGGGCCGCGTGCGACCCGAGGACGTCGAGGACGCCGTCCAGCAGGCCTTCATCGCGTTCTTTGCACACGACGCGCGGGCGCTCACCGGCTGGCGCCATGACGCCTCGCTGCGGACCTACCTGTGCCGCATCGCCGAGCGCGTCGCGAGCCGTCACTTTCACCGCGTGATGGGGCTGAGCGGGCGCTTCCGCCTGGACCTCGACGCGCCGGACGCGACGGGCGAGACCCGCATGGACCGCGTCTCGGACGAAGCGCCGGCGGCCGACCAGCGGCTGGGCGACGCTGAGGCCTGCGCCGAGCTGCGCTGCGCCATCCGCGCCGAGTTGAGCGACACGGGGCGCGCCTATTACGACTACCTGTACGTCTCTGAGCTGGACGTCGCCGAGATCGCGGCCCGCGAGAACACCAACGCGAACAACGTCTACCAGTGGAAGAACCGCATCGTGCGGGTCGCTCGGACGGTGCTCCGACGGCAGGGCCTCCTTTCTGATGACGACGGATAAGAACCGTGGGGCGAGCCGCCACTAGAGGCGTCGTAAGGCGATGGAAGGGCGCGGGTGAGACGCGATGAGCGTACCCGAAGAACCCGGCGAGGACCCGCCGGAGGATCCCCGCGTCGAGGCCTTGCTGGCGGGTCTGGTGGGCCCCACCAGCGGCCCTCCGCCCGACTGGATCGCCCACGTCGATGCCTGGATCATGGCGGCGGTGGTGGCCTGGCCCCAGGCCGATCAGGCCGTCATCGAGGCCTGCGCCGTGGCGGCCGGGGCCTTCGAGGCGCTTGGCCGCGATCGCTTCGCGCTGGCCTGGTCGTTGAGGGCGGCGCCCGTCGCAGACCCGGCGGGGACGGCGGTCGCCGTGCAAGCGATCCGTGCGCTCGTGGCCGCCGCGCCGACGGCCACGGTGGCGCTCACTGCGGGCCCGGGGCGCTGCACTCCCACGGCGGTCCTGGGCGATGCCCCCGAGGCTGCCGGGGCGCTGTTTCGGTCCGCGCGGGGTCCGGGCTGGTGGGTGGGCGCCGAGGTCCGTCCCCATGTTGATGGGGTGATGACCGCCGATGGCCACGGCTTCCGTGTGGAACGGCAGCGTCGACGCTCGGCGCGGCCGACGTGGGTCGCGGCCGGCCTCGGCGTGTTGGTGGCCGCCGCGATCTTGGTGGTGCTCGCGCTGCGCCCGGCGCCCGCGGGTCCAGCGGGCCATATCTTCGTCACGGGCGAGCGTACGGAGCGCGGCGCCGACGCGGCAGAGGCGGGCGACACGATTCGGGCCGATCGGGTGCAGGTGGTCGTGGACGGCCAGCCCGGGACCTATGCGTCGCTGCTGGTGCTCGACAGCGAGGGACACTTCAAGACCACCGACGAACATCTCCAGAACCGCAGGTTCGACGCCGCCGGCCGGCTGCAGGGGCTGTTCGTGGTCGAGGGGCCGGCCGGGCGCGAACGCTTCCTGGCGCTGATCAGCCAAGGTCCGCAGCCCGACCTCGACGCGCTGCTCGCCGAGGCGGGCGCACATGGCGGTGATCGCGACGCGCGGGTGGCGGCGCTGAGGGTGGCACTGGCGCGAGTGCTCGGGCCGAACACCTTCACCGTCGTCGAGGCCACCGAGGTCCAGCACGGACCATGACCGAACGGTCCCGACCCGCTGAGACGGCGCGACGGTGGGTCGCCCGGCGCGCGGCCCCGCTCGGCGTGCGCCTCGCCGCCCCCTGCGGTACGGCGGCCCGCTTGGTTTCGGCGGCCCGCTTGGTTTCGGCGGCCCGCTTGGTTTCGGCGGCCCTCTTCGTTTCGGCGGCCCTGATCGGTGCGACCGGCGGCGGCTGCTCCGAGCCCTCGCAGCCCTTCGCGCTGGGCGAGGCAGCCTACGCGCGCGCCGACTTCCGGGCGGCGGCGGCGCACTATCGCGCCGCGCTCGAGCAGGATCGCCGCCCCGTGTCCGAGGCCGAGGTGCGCAGCCGCCTGGGCCTGACCTTGCGCAAGCTGGGCGAGACGGCCGCGGCCGAGGTCGAGCTCCGCACGGCCATCCGGCAGGCGGAGGGGGCCACGGACGGCCATCTGGCGGCGGTGACGCGACGCTACCTGGGTCGTCTCTACGCCGACACGGGTCGGTTGGAGGCGGCCGGCCAGGCGCTCGACGCGGCGCTCGACTGGCACCGCACGAACGGGCCGCCGTCGGACGCGCTCAAGGTGCAGATCCAGCGCGCCGGGCTGGCCTGGGTGCGCCATGACTTGGAGGGCGCCTACGACGCCTACCTCGACGCGCACGGGCGGGCGCAGGTGGCGGATCGGCCGATGGAGCTCGGCGCGGCGCTCGAGGGGATGGCGCTGCTCGTGGGGCAGGCGGGGGCCTTCGACGAGGCTCGGCGTCTGCTGGTGCAGGCCGAGGTGGCGTACCGGCGAGCCGGGCGGGCGGACGCCACCGCGCAACTGCACGCCAACGCGGCC
>CALBMW010001103.1 GCA_937896275.1 uncultured Myxococcales bacterium | reverse complement strand
ACCGCCGCGGCGAGCGCGGCCGCGGCGGCGACGTTGGCCGCGTTGAAGGCACCCAGCAGCGGGCTGCGCAGGGACAGCGGGCCCCGGGGCGTGACCAGCGTGCCACGCAGCCCGTCGGCGTCGAGGGTGAGGTCGCGCCAGGCCACCTCGGCGTCGGCGCCCGCCGCGGCGGACAGGCGCCAGACCGTGCCCGGCTGCGGGGTGGCGGCCAGGGCCGCGCCGAAGGGGTCGTCCACGTTGATGACGGCGATCGTGCGCGGATCGGCCAGCTCGACGAAGAGGCGGCCCTTGGACTCTCCGTAGGCGTCCATGCCGCCGTGATAGTCCAGGTGGTCCTCGGTCAGGTTGAGGAAGGCGACGGCGGCGAAGCGCAGGCCGGCGACCCGGTGCTCCTCGAGTCCGACCGAGCTCACCTCCATGACCGCCATCGGCGCCCCGGCGAGGGCGATCTCGGCCAGGAGCGCGTGCAGATCGGGGGCTTCGGGCGTGGTGTGCGCGGCGGGGCGGCGCTCGGTGCCCACGCGGTGCTCGATGGTGCCGATCAAACCCTCGGGCCAGCCGGCGGCGCGCGCGATCCCGGCCAGCAGGGTGGTGACGGTGGTCTTGCCGTTGGTGCCGGTCACGCCCACGAGCATCAGGCGGCCCGACGGATCACCGTGCAGCGCCCCGGCCAGGCGCGCGAGATCGGCGCGCGGCGAGGTCAGGTAGACGACGGGGCACGCCAGGTCGACCACGGCGTCGGCCGGGACGGCGACCGCGACCGCGCCGGCAGCGACCGCGGCGGGGGCGAAGCGCAGCCCGTCCACCGTGCGCCCACGCAGGGCCACGTAGAGCGTGCCGGGGGTCACGCGTCGGCTGTCGTGGGTCAGCGCGCGCACGTCGACGTCCGCGCCGACGAGGCGCGCCCCGGGCAGGGCGGCGACGAGCCGCGACAGCATCATGGCGTGGCCGCCGGGGGGCGGCCGGGCAGGTCGAAGGCCACCAGCACCGTGCTGTCCGGGGGCAGGAGGGCGCCGGCCTGCGGCGTCTGCGAGACCACCACGCCCGCGCCCTCGATGCGCAGGCGCAGCTTCAGATCGGCGGCGGCGCGCACGACGGCCGCGAGCGACTGGCCGCGCAGATCGGGGACGACGAGGTGCTCGGGCGCGCCGGTCAGGACGGCCTCCTCGTACCACCACGGGCGGGCCTGGGGATCGATCCCCAGGGTCTCCTCCTCCAACGCCTCGTCCTCGGCCGTGTCGTCCGCCACGTAATCCGCGGAGGCCTCGACGCCCAGGTAGGGCAGCACCTCGCGGGCGATCTCCGAGAAGATTGGCCCCGCGACGAGGCCGCCGTAGTGGGCGACCTGGGGCTCGTCGACGTTGACGTAGATGACCAGCCGCGGGTCGTCCGCGGGCACGAAGCCCGCGAAGGAGGAGCGCACCTTCTTCTCGGAGTAGCCGCCGGCGACGCCGTCCACCTTGTGAGCCGTGCCGGTCTTGCCAGCGACCTCGTAGCCCGCCACCCGGGCCTTGCGGCCGGTGCCGCCCTTCTCGGTGACCATGATCAGGCCACGCGTGACGGCGCGCGCGGCGTCCTCGCTGATCACGCGCCGCAGGACGCGGGGCGGGAAGGCCTCGACCTCGTTGCCCCGGGCGTCGACCACCCGGCGCAGCAGGCGCGGCTTCATCAGCAGGCCGTGGTTGGCGATGGTGGCATAGGCCATCGTGAGCTGGAGCGGGGTCACGCTGAGGCCATAGCCATAGGAGAAGGTGGCGAGGTGGATCTGGCCCCACCGCGCCGGTGGGCGAAGGCTGCCGATCTGCTCGCCGCGCAGGCCCAGGCCCGAGGGCTGGCCGAAGCCGAAGGCGCGCAGGTAGCGGTGATAGGCCTCCTTGCCGAGGCGCTGCCCCACCTGCACCGCGCCGACGTTGGAGCTGCGCTGGATGATCTGGAGCGTGGTCAGCTCGTCGCTGCCGTGCACGTCGCGGACGATCTTGCGGCCCACCTTCAGGCGGCCGTGGTGACCGTCCCAGACCGTGTCGGCCCGCACCTTGCCGCTGTCGAGGGCGCCGGCGATGAGCAGGGGCTTGACGGTCGAGCCCGGCTCGAGGACGTCGGTGATGGCGCGGTTGCGCCAGTCCGCGGGCGCGCCCTCGCGGAACAGGTTGGGATCGAAGTCCGGGGTCTGGGCCAGAGCCAGCACGTCGCCGGTGCGCGGATCCATGATGATGACGACGCCGCCCTTGGCCTCCATCTCGCGCACCTGGTTGCGCAGGGCGGCCTCGGCCACCTGCTGGATGCGGGCGTCGATCGTCAGCTCGAGGCTGTAGCCCGAGAGCTGCTCGAGGGGCACGCCGCCGGCGGGCATGGCCTTGCGGCCGCGGGCATCGCGCAGGACCTCGAGCTCGTAGCTGCGGCCGCGCAGGTAGCGGTCGAAGTCGCGCTCGACGCCCTCGAGGCCGTCGCCGTCGATGCCCGCGAAGCCCAGCACCGCCCCGGCCAGCGAACGGTTGGGGTAGAAGCGGCGCGGCTCGTCCCGCAGCTGGATGCCGGGGAGCGCGAGGGCGTCGAGCTGCGCGGCCTCGTCGGATGTGACGTGCCGGGCGAGCCAGACGAACGCGCCATGGCCGGTCAGCAGGCGCTCGACGCGCTCGGGATCGAGGCCCAGGATGCGGCCGATCTCGGACGCGACCTGCGCGGGGTGCTCGATGTCGCGCGGCACCGCGAAGACCGACGGCACCGAGGCCGACAGGGCCAGCTCGCGCCCGTTGCGGTCGTAGATGACGCCGCGGCTGGCCTGCAGGGTGATGTGGGCCACGTGCTGGCCCGCCGAGCGCTGCGCGAAGTGATCGTGCTGCTCCACCTGCAGGTGCCAGGCGCGCACGAGCAGCGCCGTGAAGGCGGCGCCGAGGATCACGCTCACCAGGGCCATGCGACCCTTGCGCGGGCCGGGCTCGACGGGGCCGCGGCGGCGAAAGACGTTAGCGGTCACCGGCGCCCTCCACCTGGATGACCACCACCTGATCGGGGCTCGGCACGTGATAGCCGCGGGCGAGCGCGATGGGCTCGAGGCGCGTCGGGTCGAGCAGGGCCGCGCGATCGATGCGGAGCTGGCGAATCTCCTCCTCGAGCGTGCGGCGGGTGCGCATGCCCCCGGCGATCTCGTAGCCGAGGGCGACGCCCTGGTGGCGCGCCTCGACGCGACCCTTGGCCGACCACACCAGCCCGGCGATGGTCGCCACCGCGAGCAGGAAGAACCTCATGCGGCGGCCCTCCCGGCGTCGAGCTTGCGCACGGCGCGCAGGCGGGCGCTCCGCGCGCGCGGGTTGGTGGCGATCTCGGCGTCGTCGGCGGTGATGCCCTTGCGCGTCAGCAGCTCGAAGGTCGGCGGTGGCGCCGGCGGCAGCGGCAGGCCGCGTCGGGGCGCGGCCGGGCGGTCGAGGCC
>CALBMW010001102.1 GCA_937896275.1 uncultured Myxococcales bacterium | reverse complement strand
GTCGGGGACCGTCGAGGTCTTCCACATCGACGACGAGACCCCCGTCTCGACGCCCGTGAGCGCCTGGGCTGGCGCTCGCGACCGCGACCGCGCCATCGACGCGCTGGCCCAGGGCACGGTCGCGCTGCAGGCCACGGACGCGGCCCTCCCGGCGCTGCTGGCGAACCCCTCGCTGGCGACGCTGCTGGCCGGCGACGCCAAGACCATCGTCGAGCTGCGGCCCGCCTCGAAGTTCGTGGTTGCCCGAGACCGCCTGCTGCATCAGTCCGAGGACGCCTACCGCGCCTACGGCGAGCGGCGGCTGGCGGCCGAGCGCGGCCCCGTCGCGGTCACCTACCACGGCAGCACCGCGAACGAGGACGCGCTGGCCGGCGTCGGGCCCCGCGGCGTCCTGGTCAAGACCGAGAACGCGCGCCCCTTCGTCGCCCCCCGCACCCTGCGCCTGGGCCTGCGCGAGGACCTCGAGACCGTCGAGTGGAGGGGGCCCGACGGCGCGCGGTCGGTGCTCTGGTCGGGCTACAACGTCTACAGCTACCCCGGCGTGTCCCGAGACGGCCAGGTGGTGGTGCTCATCGAGGACCTCTTCGGCTGGGCCAAGGCGGTCACCCGTGTCGGCCCCGACGGCCGACCCAAGCGGCTGCTGCTGCACGACGAGCACCGCTACTCCTCGCCCCAACCGTCGGCGGCGGGCACCTACGTCGCGCTCTACGAGCGTACGTGCCGTCGCTGCGACGACGGGCTGTTGGTGCTCGACGCCTCGGGCGGCGTGCGGCTGCGGGTCGACCGCGAGGGGGGCGGCTTCGACGGGCTCGCCTGGCTCGACGACGCGCGCCTCGCGGTGCTGCACACGCCGTCCGCGCGGCCAGCCGACGACGCGGGCGACGATGACGAAGACGCCGACGGGGCCGAAGACGACGACGGTGGCGACGCGCAGCCGGTCGCCGCGCCCACGCACCACTTCGACGCCGCGGGGCAGACGGTGTGGATCGTCGACGTCAGCGTCGCGCCCCCCACCTTCACGGCGCTGCGCACCGGCGACGCCGACGAGCACCTGGGCTGGATGGCCGCCGACGCCGCCGGCAAGCGCCTCGCCTTTCGCGCGCGCCACCCCGAAGGCGACGGCCTGGCGGTGCTCGACATCGGGAGCCGCGTGCTGACCCGCCACGTGATCCCGGGCCGCACCGGGGGCCCCCACTTCTCGCCGGCGGGCGCCTTCCTCACCTTCAACTACCGGCCGGTCGGCAGGGGCAGCGACGAGGAGGTCGCGGTGATGCCCACCGAGGGCGGCCCGGTGAAGCTGCTCACCGACAACGACACCCGCGACCGCTATCCGGCCTTCTCGCACGACGGCAGCCGCATCTACTTCGAGTCCCTCGGCGCGGACCCCAACCACCCCAAGCGCGGCGTCGCCCTCATCGCCTCGATCCCCTTCGCGCCATGACCGATCTGCACGCCGTCGATGACGCCGACGAGGACCTGACCGATCTGGGCCTGGACGCCGACGGCGCCGCCCACCGCCTGCGCGGACGCGCCCGCTGGGCCGCGTTGGGCGTGGCCCTCACCACCTTCCTGCCCTATGAGCTGGTGGACGGCCACCCCCAGTTCGTCTGGCACCTCGCGGGCGAGCTGTCCCCCGCCGGCCTCGTCGCCTGCTTCGCGCCGCTGATCGCGGGGCTGACCGTGTTCATCGGCGGACTGAGGATCCGGCGTCCCGGATCGCTGGCCATGCTGACCTTGGGCGCACTCGGCTCGATCTGGTTGCTCACGCGCATCGGGGCGGACGCCTCGGCCTGGGACCACCTGTCCCTGCCGGACAGCATCGCGCGCCGCCACGGCTGGGTGCTGCTGGCCTTGGCCTGCGTGGCGGCCGGGGCGCCGATGGCCTTCAAGCCGCACGCGCGCCGCCCGGCGCGGGGGCTGCTGATCGCGGCGGTGGCGCTGTCGGTGGGCTTCTACGTGTGGCCGGCGCGGGGCGAGGCGCCGATCTCGACGGTCATTCGCACCCTCTCGCGGCTCGACGTGCTGCCGGACTGGCGCTACCAACTCGGCTTCGTGGTGATCGCGCTGCTGGTGCTCTGGCCGGGCATCCTGGCGCTCATCGGCCTGCGCTTCGTCCGGCGCCCCCCAGAGGACGACCACCCCGTGCTGGCCGTGGCCGCGCTCTACGGCCTGCCGCTGATGCTCGCCATGTTCGTCATGCGCGGCCTGATGGGCGGCGCCCCGGGCTGGGGCGTGTTCACGGCGCTGGGGGGCATCTTCGTGCTGGCCGCCACGGTGGCGCTGCTCGCGTCGGGCCTCGAGGTGGGGATCGAGGCCCTCTTCGCGCCCGATCCGGAGGCGGTGCTCCCACCCGGTGGCACGTCGCCGGCCCGCGCCGCGGGGATCGCCGCCGCGGTCGCGGTCGCGGTCGCGGCGGCGCAGTGGGGCCTCGCCCGCCCGCCGATCAAGGGCGTCGAGTGGACGCTGCGCGCGCCCTCCTCGGCCGCCGATGACCTGTTCGAGCAGCAGCTGCCGCGCTGGAACGCGGCCCGCCTGCGCTGGGACCGC
>CALBMW010001101.1 GCA_937896275.1 uncultured Myxococcales bacterium | reverse complement strand
GGCCGCCGACGCCACGGGCCCCGAGGACGCGGGCCCCGAGGACGCGGGCCCCGAGGACGCGGGCCCTGAGGACGCGGGGCTGCCACCCGACGCCGCCCTGCCGCCCGTCCAACTCGACCTGTCGATCGATCCGGCCGCCCTCGAGGCCGCCATCGGGCACCTCACCGCCCTGGCGCAGGGGCAACTCGCGCTCGGCGTCGACATCCGCACGCTGTTCACGGTCGATCTGCTCGACGAGGTCGCGGTGACCGTCCGCATTGGCGAGCTGAGGCGCTCGATCGACGCGGCCCGCGCGATGGCCGGGCCGCTCCAGCAGCGTGCCGGGATCGAACCGGTCCCCGGGCTCCTTCCGGACGGTGGGCCACCCTCACCGGCCCCGCTCGCCCAAGCGGAGCGGGCGAAGCTCACTTTGCTCGAGCGTCTCGTGGTGCGCGACGGGCTGCGCCTGGATCTGCTGTCGCGCCCGATCGACGAGCGGCGCCGGCTGCTCGAAGCGCAGGAGGCCGGTGCGGTCCTCGCGCGGGAGCAGGCCCAGGCCGCCGAGGCGCGGCGACTGGCCAACGTCCAGAAGGAGCGCGCCGAGGCCGCCCGCCTCGAGGCGCTCGCGGAGGCCGAGCGCGCCCAGTCCGAGGCCGCGCGCCTGCTGGCCCAGACCCGCGCCGACGCCGAGGCGGTGCGGGCGCGCGTGGCGACGCTCGAGGTCGAGGTGGCCAGCGCACGCAGCGGCCTCGCCGACGAAGGCGCCGCGCGCATGCAGTTGGCGCACACCATCGAGACGCGGCTGGCCGATCCCGCGCTCGCGTCCACCGACGCGGACCAACTCTATGACGAGGTCGTCTCGGTCCTGAAGAGGGGTCGTGTCGACTTCGGCGAGGCGCTCGACGCCCTCGACAGCGTCCCCGATCCGCCAAGCTTCGTGGTGCCCATCGACCTGAACGAGGGGCGCTTCCGCGCGCTCCCCGTCGAGCGAGATGGTCTGGTGCAGACGCTCGACTCCCTCGCGACCGTCCGCGAGCACCTGGCGACCGAGCAGGCCGCGCTGCGGCGGACGCGCGCCGAGACGCTGGCGCGGGACGTCGCCGCCCTCAACGCGGCACGGCTGTCCCTGCTGCCGCGGCTGAGCCGCACCAAGCACGAGACGGTGCTGGGCTTCGGCCGCGAGGGACTACGACAGCTCGGCCGGGAGCTCGATCAGCTGCGCCTCTCGACGCGGTGGTATCTGCGATCGCGCAGCCGGATTCCGCTGCACGCGCCCGAGTGGTTGCTCGAGGTCCTCGGGCGCTCCACGACCCGCTGGGCCGCGGTACGGCTGGTGACGCTGCTGCTCCTGGGCTTGGCGCTCGCGTTCCGGGGTCGGCGCCTCCGCGAAGTCCTCGGCGCGGCCATCGCGACCTGGGCCGGCCGCCGCTCGGAGCGCAACGGGCTCGGACGCCTCTGGGTCCACGTGCAGCCGATGGCGCCGGCCCTCATGCGGGTCGCCTGGTTTCAGCTCACGGTCGGCGCGCTGCCGACGCTGGCGCAGGGGCCCGAGGTGGGCGTTCTGCTCGGCCTGGTCGGCGTCTACACCGCCTACGTCCTGTTCATCACGCTCAGCCACCTGCTGCTCGTGGCAGCGGCGAGCGGCCCGGGCGCGCCGGTGAACCGGGCGCTCAGCGCGCGCCTGCTGCGGACCGTGCGCGTGACGGGTCGCTATCTCTTCGCCGTGCGGGGCTTCCTGCTGGTGGCGAACGTCGTGCTGGGGCGGGGCTACCTGTTCAGCGTGGTCGAGGAGTTCGCGTGGATCGGCGCGTTCCCCATCGCCTGGTGGACGCTCCGCTACTGGCGCGACGACATCTTCGACGCCTACGTGCGCCGTGCGCCGGCTGGCTGGTTCGCCGATCGGGTGCGGCGCTGGCGCGGGCACTGGTTGGGTTGGCTGTGGGTCGTGCCGACCACGCTGCGGGTCGCTGTCCAGACGACGGTCGCGACCATCGTGCGCGTGGCCTTGCGCGCCGGGCGAATTCGCAGGGCCCTGGCCTATCTCTTCCGGCGCCGGCTCGAGAAGCAGGAGTCCCAGCAGCCGACCGCCCCCGCGGCGCCGCTGCCGGCCGCCGTGATCGAGGCACTCGAGCGAACCCCCATCGAGGCCGCGCTGCGCATCGATCGGTTCCCCGGGCTGACCGACACGCTGGCCGTCGCCCGGGCTTGGGGCGCGGGCGACTGGGCGGGCGCCGTGGCGCTGGTGGGCGAGCGCGGGGTCGGCAAGACGACATGGTTGGACGCGCTGAGCGACGCGCTGCCCGAGGCGCCGACGGTGACCCGCCTGACCCTCGACGCGCCCTGCGTCACGGCGACGGCGCTCACCGGCTGGCTGGCCGAGCGCCTCGCCCTGGGCAGCGCGAGCACCGCAGATCAGTTGGTCGAGGCGCTCCTGGCCGGCCCTCGGCGCGTCGTGCTGCTCGATGACGCGCAGCTGATCCTTCGTCGCGCTCGCGGTGGCTCCGGGGCGGTCGAGGCGCTGATCGACGTCCTGCAACGCACCGCGCGGCAGGTGCTCTGGGTGTGCGCCTTCGGCCGCTTCGGGTGGACCTACTGTCGCTTCCTGGTGAAGGACGCCGACGTCTTCCGGCAGGTGCATCAGCTCCGGGGCTGGTCCGAGGCCCAGCTCACCGATCTCATCGACCTGCGGATGGCCGCGTCCCACCACACTGTCGACTTCGAGGCCCTCATGCCGCCCGGCGGCCCGCGCGGCTATGACACGACGGGCGAGTTGGCGCGTACGCGCGAACGCTTCATGCGTCTGCTCTGGGACTACTCGGATGGCGTACCGGGCACCGCGCTGCACTTCTGGGCGGCGTCCTTGCGGGTTCAGGGCGAGGGGGTGGTCGGCGTCCGCTTGTTTCGCGATCCGAGCCCCGATGACCTCGAGGGCCTGGGCGAGGACGCTCGCTTCGCGCTGCTGGCCGTGGTGCTCAATGACCAGCTCGAGGCGCTGGACGCTCCGCGCGTGCTGGGTACGCCGCCCCCCCGAGCGAACGCCCTGCTGGCGCAGCTCTGCGGCGTGGGCTGCGTGACCCAGCGGGATGGTCGCTACACCGTGCCGCGCCACTGGTACCAGGCGGTCGTGCGTTTCCTGCGGCGCAAACACCTGCTCTACGGCTGAGATGGAGGGTCCATGAACGACTCGGTGAACATCGTTCAGTTCGTACGCGTGGGCGGGATCCCCTGGGCCCTGCTCGTGATCACGGCGTCATGGTTCCTGGCGTCGGTGCTGGGCCGATCGGCGCAGAGGCTCGGTGAACGCTTCAGCGAGCGTCGGCTCCTGCTCCAGCAGTCGGCCACGGTGCTGCGCTTCCTGGTGTCCTTCATGGGCATCATCGGCGCCGCGCTGCTGGTCTTCCGCCTGTCGGAGCAGATGTTGCTCGCCCTGGGCGGCACGCTCGCGGTCGCGATCGGCATCGCCATGAAGGATCTGGCGGCGTCGATCCTGGCTGGCCTGATGATCCTGTTCGATCGCCCGTTCCAGGTGGGCGATCGCGTCACCTTCGGGGGCTTCTACGGCGACGTGAGCCACATCGGCCTGCGTTCAGTGCGCCTCGTCACCCTCGATGACAGCATGGTCACGATCCCCAACAACAAGTTCCTGACCGACATCGTGTCGTCCGGCAACGCCGGCGCGCTCGACATGTTGGTTCAGATGGACTTCTTCGTCGGGTCCGATCAGGACCTCCCCACGGCCAAGCGCGTCGTGCGCGACGCGCTCACCGCGACCCGCTACGCCTACCTGCAGAAGCCTTGGGCCGTGCTGGTAAGCCAACTGGTG
>CALBMW010001100.1 GCA_937896275.1 uncultured Myxococcales bacterium | reverse complement strand
CCGGCGCTGATCGGTGCGTCGGCCGACGCGGTCGCGCCCGAGAGCCTGCTGCTGGTCGCGAGCGACAACTTCGCGGCCGGCTGGGCCTTCGCTCAGGTGGTCGAAGGCGCCCGCCCCGACGTCGCGGTGGTGGTCCGCCAGCACTCCTGGGACGCCTCCTCCGTCGAGCCGGTGCGCCGGCGGCTGCCCGCGGCGCTGCGGGGATGGCACCCGGGCGCGCGCCTCGCCGATCTCGCGCGCCTGGCCGATGAGTGGCCGCTGGCGTGGGAGTGGGCCGAGGATCTGGACGCCGAGGCTCGCCCGCGGCTGACCCCGGGCTTCCCCCTGTTCGGGCGGGGTCAGGGGCCGATCATCAGCTACGAGGCGCAGCTGGGCGCCTTGCTGACGCGGCTGCCGGCCGGCGCCCTCGATCCGCCCCAGGCAAGGCGTGCATTCGCCGGACTGCTCGACGACCTGGGGCGGGCGCGCCTGGCGATGGGAGGCGACGCGGTCGCGGCCTTCGCCCGCGCCGCGGCCCTCGATCCGGAACGCGCGCTTCGCTGGACCAACCTGGGCAACGCGTTGTCCGTCGCCGATCGGCTTCCCGAGGCCGTCGAGGCCACGCGGCGCGCGCTCACGATCGCCCCGGGCGATCGGACAGCCAGCCGTAACCTCGCGAGGTTCCTCCTGAATTCGGGTAACGAGGGGGCCGCCCGCGCGGCGATCGACGCGCTGCTGGCGCGGCACGACCGCGACCCGGATGGATTGGCGTTGCGTGGCATCCTGAAGGGAAACGCGGGGGATCTGGCCGGCGCCGCGGCGGACTTCGGCGCGGCGCTGGCTCAGGATCCTCGGCAGCCCGAGGCTCGGGCCGGGTTACGACGCATCGAGGCGTTGCGCCGCGCTCGGCCCGAGTGATCGGGTCGGCCCTCGAAGGGACAGCCTGGAGGCTGCCCTCGAGGCCGGCTAGAGGCTGCCCTTGAGGCCGGCGGCGACCTTGAAGCCGATGGTCTTGCTCGCGGGGATCGCGATCTCGTCGCCGGTGCGCGGGTTGCGACCGGTGCGGGCCTTGCGCTCCTTCACGGTGAAGGTGCCGAAGCCCGGGTAGAAGAACTTGCCATCGTCCATGATGCTCTTGGCGATCGCCGCGAACGCCTCGTCGATCACCTCGCCGGTGAGCTTGCGCGAGTGGCCTTCGCCCGCTGCGTCGTGCACCTTCTCGACGAGTTCCTGCTTGGTCATTTCTTTTCCCTCTTGCTGGACAGCGCAGCGCAACCGCCGCGCGGAGCCGTGTGTGCGAATCGACTGGAACGACGCGCCACGAGCGCGGCGTCCGGGCTCGGCCAAACCAGCCGAGCGGTGAACTTCAGTTCGCGGCCTTCTTGAGCTCGGGCGCGGGCTTGAAGCCGACGCTCTTCGACTCGGGGATCATGATCTCCTCGCCGCTCTGCGGGTTGCGGCCGGTGCGGGCGGCGCGCGTCTTGACGCTGAACGTGCCGAAGCCACTCTGCGAGTAGCGGCCCTCGGACTTGATCGCGCCGGCCATCGAGTCGAAGAGCGCCTCGATGATGTTGCCGACCTGCTTCTTGGTCAGGCTCTCGTTGAAGTCCGCCTGGACCGCGCTGATAAGATCCTTCTTGGTCATGCTGACGCCCCTCCGATTGGGCCTGGGCAGACCGGCGCGAATCGCACCGGACTGCCTGCAATTGTGACAAGGGCCCTCGGGCCCGCGTAAATGCTGGGTTTCCCTCGAAAGTGCGCGGAGCATATCTGCGCGATTTTTGAGGTGTCAACGAAAAAACCTGGACCCTTGAATCGCTGATCGGCCTTGTTTTATGGGCTTTCTGGGCGTTTCTGCCTCCTGCGGGGGGGGGGCGCGCCGGCCTGGACCCATCAGTGTGGTCCGCGGCGGCGCTGCATTGCGGAGAAAACCTTGAAATTTCAGTGGTATGGCGCGATCATGCCGCCCGAGTGATCAGCCTTGGGGGCAGTGCATGCGTATCCTCGTGACGGGCGCCGCGGGCTTCATCGGCTCGAACTTGACGGACGCCTTGCTGGCTGGCGGCCACACGATTCTCGGTCTGGACAACTTCAACGACTTCTATGACCCCGCCCTCAAGGCCCGTAACCTCACCGCTGCCCAGGCTCACCCGGCCTTCGAGTTGGTGCGAGGCGACATCCTCGACCGCGCCCTCGTCGCGTCGATCTTCGACCGATTCCGGCCCGACGTCGTCGTTCACCTGGCGGCGTGGGCCGGCGTGCGGCCGTCGATCGACCGGCCCGCGCTCTACCAGCAGGTCAACATCGAGGGCACGACGACGCTGCTCGAGCAGTGCCGCTCCTCGGGCGTCGATCGCTTCGTCTTCGCGTCGTCGTCGTCGGTCTATGGCGATCGGGAGCAGGTGCCTTTCCGCGAGACCGACCGGGTGGACGAGCCCATCTCCCCCTACGCCGCGACCAAGGCCGCAGGCGAGCTGCTCTGCTACACGTGGCATCACCTCTTCGGGCTGCACGCCCACTGCCTGCGCTTCTTCACGGTCTACGGTCCGCGCCAGCGCCCGGAGATGGCGGTCCACAGGTTCACCCGCCTGATGGCCCGCGGTCAGCCGATCACGGTGTACGGAGACGGATCGAGCTCGCGCGATTACACCTACGTCGACGACATCGTCGCGGGCGTGGTGGCCTCGATCGAGCGCGTGCAGGGCTACCGCATCTACAACCTGGGCGAGTCGATGACCACGACCCTGAGCGAGCTGGTCGATGGCATCGCCGCCGCGCTGGGGGTGACGCCGCACATCGAGCGCCTGCCCCTGCAGCCGGGAGACGTCACCCGCACCTTCGCGGACGTCGCGCGCGCGCGGGCCGAGCTGGACTACGACCCGCAGATGGGGATGGCCGAGGGGTTGCGGCGCTTCGTCGCGTGGTATCGAGCGCAGGGCTGACGGGGGGGAGCTCTCAGACCGGCTGCCGGACCCCGCGCCCGATCGCGTAGTAGGTGAAGCCCGCGGCCTCCATGCGACCTGGGTCGTACAGGTTGCGGCCGTCGAAGATCACCGGCTCCAGCAGGCGGCGCTTCACCTCGACGAAGTCGGGCCGACGGAAGAGCGACCACTCGGTGCAGATGAACAACGCGGCGGCGCCGTCGAGGCAGGCGTACTGATCCTCGAGCAGCGTCACGCGGTCGCCAAAGAGCGCGGCGGCGTTCTCCATGGCCTCGGGATCGGTGGCCTTCACGGTGGCGCCCGCCTCGAGCAGACCCCTCACGAGATCGATGGCCGGCGCTTCGCGCATGTCGTCCGTGCGCGGCTTGAACGCCAGGCCCCAGACGGCGAAGGTCCGGCCGGCCAGGCTCTGGGGGCCGCCGAAGTGGCTCAGCGCCTTCCGCAGCAGCACCGTCTTCTGGTCGCGGTTGACCTCGTCGACCGCCTCGAGGATGCGAAGGCTGTGGCCGCTCTCGCGGGCCGTGTGCACCAAGGCTTTGACATCCTTGGGGAAGCAGGAGCCGCCGTAGCCCGTGCCGGGGAAGAGGAACTGATACCCGATGCGCGGATCGCTGCCGATGCCGACGCGCACCTTCTCGATGTCGGCGCCGACCCGCTCGGCCAGGTTGGCCAGGTCGTTCATGAAGCTGATCTTGGTCGCGAGCAGCGCGTTGGCCGCGTACTTGGTCAGCTCGCTCGAGCGCACGTCCATGAACTGAATGCGGTCGTGGGTGCGGGTGAAGGGCTCGTAGAGTTCGTGCAGCACGGCGCGGGCGAGCTCGCCGACAGCGCCGGGGGGGGTGCCCACGACCACCCGATCGGGCTTGAGGAAGTCGTTGAGGGCGTCGCCCTCCTTGAGGAACTCCGGGTTCGAGCAGCAGACGAAGGGCTGCCGCGCGGCCTCACCGATGATCGCCGTGATGCGGTCTGTGGTGCCCACGGGCACGGTCGACTTGGTCAGGACGAGCTTGTGGCCATCCACCAGCACGTTCTCGCCGCCCGACAGCGCGCGCCCGATGGTGCGGGCCACCTCGTCGACGAAGCGCAGCTCGGCCGATCCGTCGTCACCCTGCGGCGTGCCCACGGCGATGAAGACCACAGCGCTGTCGCGGATCGCCTGCTCGACGTCGGTCGTGAAGCGCAAGCGGTGGGCCTCGTGGTTGGTGCGCACCAACTCGGCGAGGCCCGGCTCGAAGAAGGGCACGACGCCCTCGCGCAGACGAGCAACCTTGTCGGCGTCCACGTCGGCGCAGACCACCCGGTTGCCCACGTTGGCGAAGCAGGCGCCGGCCACGAGGCCGACATAACCGGAGCCGATGACCGTGATCTTCATGAGCTTCCTCCAGGCCGCGATCGGCGCTCCTTGTAGCGGGCCGCGGGGCCCGTCGCAAGCCCGCGCGCCTGCAGGGGCACGGTGTCCGCGGTTGCTGCAATGAGGCGGTCGGCGCGGTATGAGGTGCCCATGGGAACCATCGTCCAGAAGTACGGCGGCAGCTCCGTGGCGACCCCCGAGAAGATCAGGGGCGTCGCGCGGCGCGTGGTCGAGACGCGGCGGCAAGGCCACTCGGTGGTGGTGGCGGTCTCGGCGATGGGCAACACCACCAACGAGCTGCTGACCCTCGCGGCGTCGGTCAGCCCCAACCCCGAGCGGCGCGAGCTGGACATGCTGCTCACCGTCGGCGAGCGGATCTCGATGGCCCTGCTGTCGATGGCCATTCACGATCTGGGCTACCCCGCGGTGTCCTTCACCGGCTCCCAGAGCGGGATCATCACGACGGACAATCACACCAACGCCCGCATCATCCGGGTGACCCCGACGCGCATCCAGGAGGCGCTGGCTCACGGGCGGGTGGTCATCGTGGCGGGGTTTCAGGGGGTCAGCGAGCGGCGCGAGATCACGAGCCTGGGGCGGGGCGGCACCGACACGACGGCGGTGGCGCTGGCCGCGGCGCTGGGCGCGGACTACGCCGAGATTTGCTCCGACGTGGACGGCGTCTACTCCGCCGATCCGCGGATCGTGCCCGAGGCGCGGCGCATCGACGCCCTGACCTATGAGCAGATGCAGGTG
>CALBMW010001099.1 GCA_937896275.1 uncultured Myxococcales bacterium | reverse complement strand
CGACGCGCTCGCGATCGGCGACGAGGACGGCACCCTCAGCATCCGGGACGCGGCCACCGGCGAACCTCGGCTGACCTGGGTCGCGCACGCTGGGCCGGTCCGCGGCATCGCGCCGCTGCCGGACGGCTGGCTGACCAGCAGCGCCGACGGCTCCGTGGTCCGCTGGTCGCCGGAGGGCCACCCGCGCTGGCGGCGCCGCGTCGTGGGCTACGCGCTCAACGACGCGGCCCTCCTGCCCGACGGCGCCGTGCTCGTCGGCGCCGAACGCGGACTGGTCACGCGCCTCGACGCCGTCGGATCGACCTGGCGGCAAGCCGGAGCGCACGGTCAGGCCGCCTTCGCGGTGGCGGTGTCGCCCGATGGTGCCCAGGTGGCCAGCGGCGGCACCGACGGGCTGGTCCGGCTCTGGGACGCCGCCACCGGTCGCGACCTGGGCGCCGAGCCCCAGCGCACCGGCTGGGTGACGGCGCTCGGGTGGTACGCCGACGGCCGATACGCCCTGGGTTCGGACGGCCGGCTGACCCACGACGGGCACCCCTTCTCCGCGCCCGTAGGCGAGACGGCGGCGGTGGCCTTCGCGCGCGACGCCGATCGCTTCCTCATCGGCGCCGAGAACGGCCGGATCGCGGTCATCGACACCGCGGGCGACGTCCTCGCTTCTTGGGATGCGGGTTCGCCGGTGATGGCGGTGGCCCTCGCCGGCGACCGCGCCTGGACCGCCACGGCCGATGGTCGGGTCCGCGTGTGGGACGTGACGCAAGGGCGCTCGATCGCTACCCTCCCCGAGAACTCGCTCCGAGCTGCCACGGGAGACGCCGATGCCGACCTTCGCTGAGCTGCTGGCCACGCCCGACGCCGACATCGAGGCCATCGCCGCCCACCTCGACGCGCTCTCCGACGAACGGCGCATCGAGGAGACGCGGGCCGTCGGCCCCGAGGCCCAGCGCCGGCTGTGGCGGCTGGCTCGCGGTCGGCTGACCAGCCTCTCCGACTTCGTCCCGTCCGATCGCGCGCCGCTCGAGCCGGTGCGCCACTTCGGCCGCAACACCCTGCCCGCCTTCCGAATGTTCGAGAAGCGCTTCTGCCGCCCCGGCCCCGGCTACGACGCTGACGTGCTGTGGGGCTATAACGAAGGCACCACCCGCAAACTGGTCGGCCCCGGCTACTTCGTCTTGCGCACCACCGACGGCGACGCCCGGGGCGAGACGGTGGTCGACTACTATCAGGTGCCCCCGAGCAAGCCCGACGGCTGGCCCCGCGTGATCCCCAACACGGTGGGCCCCCAGCGCCTCGTCTATGCCTTCATGCACGACTTCATGCGCAAGGTCAGCGACCACGTCACCATCGGCCGCGCCTATAAGAACGATCGCGAGACGCCCAACTGCTTCCTGCTGTGCCGCGAGCGCTGACCGCGTGCCGCCTCAGGCCGGTTTCATGACGGGCCCTCAGCGATAGACGTCGGGCAACGTGCGCTCCAGCACCTCGAAGGGCGCCAGCTCGATCCGCGTGATCGGGCCCGTGCGGATCACGTTCAGGTAGCGCTCGAGCAGATCGTTTCGAAAGCGCTCCTCGGCGTCGGGCAGGAGGCTGGCGTCGGTCGCTCGGTGAGTGCCCAGGAAGTAGAGGACGCGCAGCAGGGCCTCCCGCCGCCGGCCGACCTCGCCCCGCGTCACCGCGCTGGGCGTCACCACCTTCACGCCCACGTGCAGGTAGTGGCCGTCGCGCTCGCGCAGCAGCAGATCGTGCACGCCGAGGTCGATCGTGAAGGGGCCGCTCGGCGTCGCAGCGTCGAGTGGCGGTGCGGCGGCGTCTGTCACGGTGGGCTCCGCGTCGGGGGCCGGCGCCGTCCGCGCGGTGCGGACGATGTCCTTAATCCGGCCGTTGTAGGAAAACG
>CALBMW010001098.1 GCA_937896275.1 uncultured Myxococcales bacterium | reverse complement strand
CGCCAACTGGCGCTGCGCCGACGTCAGATCGCTCGCCAACGCCTCGGCCAGCCGCTCCTCGGCGCAGGCGTAGTCCAGCTCGTCATAGCAGCGCACCGCGGCGTCGAGCGCTGGCGCCGCGCCGCCGGGGGCCAGCAGCAGCACCGACAGGACGAGCAGGCTCATCGGAACACGAAGAATTCGCCGCGCCCGACGAAGGTGCCGTACTGGTTGCGCACCTCGAGGATCAGCGGGTGCCCGCCGTCGGTGGCGTTGGCGAAGATGCCCAGGCGCAGGCGCACCCGGAAGTTGGTGCGGAACTCCCACTCCCGCACCTCGAGGGCGTCTCCGCCATCCCAGGCAACGACCGCCCACGTCGAGGGGGCGCCGGTCGAGTCGTCGGGGTCGTCGACGCCATCGTAGGTCGCTGTGACGAGCACCTCGTCGGCGGCCGTCGCGAACTGCGGATCGAAGCTGAGCTCGAAGGTCGTCGGATCACCCTGGCTCAGGGCGGTGCTGTCGCACGCGGCGACGAGGGTCGACAACACCAACAGGGCGATGGGGGCGCGGCGCACGGGCCCCACCATACCCGCGACCCGTCGTTGGCTACAGCATCTCGGCGCTCTGGAGCAGCTCGGCCCGGAAGTCGGTTCGCACGCGGACCAGGCTGGGAAGCAGCTCGCGGACGTGGGCCTGGGTGACGACGTGGTCCGGGCTCTGGGTGGTGCCGTTGACGCCCTCGGGGTCGAACTCCATGATCACGGGCGCCGGCGTCTCGGGCCCCGGCGTCGGCGGGTTCGGCTGGGCCAGGGCGGGCACGGCGATGAGGACGAGCGAGACGAGCGCGAGGAAGGGGCGCATGGGGACCTCCGGCTTTCGAGCGTGGGAGCTTCCACGCGCGACGTGGCGCGGCGATCTCACGACGCGCGAATCTTCTTGAAGACGCGCCCGACCGCCACCTGGGCCGGGCAGCGTCGCCTCGAAGGAGCGACCACGTGCCCGAGGCCCGCCCGCACCGGCCCCTGATCGGCGCCGAGCCCGCCCTCTACGAGGCGATCCTCACCGCGCCCGAGGATCCGATCCCGCGCCTGGTGCTGGCCGACGCCCTGCTGGCGCGCCTGGTCGGTGAGACCCGGGGCCAACTCGGCGGCGATGCGCGCGCTGTTTCGGCGAACACGCGAGCGCCTCGAGATCGTGGCGCCCCAGCCCTGAGAGGCCGTTGCGGCGCGCGCGGGGCGGTGTTCCACTGTGCTCTCGTTCCACGGTGCGCTCATGATCACGGAGGTCAGCATGGCTCGCGGTACGGCCCTCATCACCGGCGCGTCGATGGGGCTCGGCGCCGAGCTCGCCCGCCTGTTCGCCGCCGACGGGCACGATCTGGTGCTCGTCGCGCGGAGCCTGGCCAAGCTCGAGGCGCTCGCCACCGAGTTGAGCGGGGCGCACGGGGTGTCGGTGCGCGTCGAGGTGCGCGACCTGGCCGACGCCGCCGCCATCGCCGCGCTCGCCGCCGACCTCGCCGACACGCCGGTCGAGTTCCTGGTGAACAACGCCGGCTTCGGCACCAACGGGCGCTTCATCGAGCTGGATCCCGCGCCCGAACTCGGCCAGATCGCGGTCAACGTGGCGGCGCTGGCCGATCTCACCCGCCGCTTCCTGCCTGCGATGGTCCGGCGCGGCTCGGGGCGCGTGCTCAACATCGCCTCGACGGCCGGCTTCCAGCCCGGCCCCTTCATGGCCACGTACTACGCCACCAAGGCCTTCGTGCTGTCGTTCAGCCAGGCCCTGGCGGTCGAGGTGGCCGGCTCGGGCGTCACGGTGACCGCACACTGCCCCGGCCCCACCGCCACCGGCTTCCAGGCCACCGCCGGCATGGGCAAGGTCCGGCTGGGCAAGGGCGGGGCCGACGCGACCGCCTGCGCGCGCCACGCCTACCGCGCGATGCACGGCGGCCGCCGGGTGGCGATTCACGGGCCGCTCAACGCGATCATGGCCTGGCTGGCGCGCGTCTCACCCATGGCGATGACGTTGCGCGTCGCCGCCTACCTCAACCGTGGCCCGAGTTGACGCGGCCGGGCGACGATCCGAGAAGGCTCGCGGTCTTCTGGCTTCAGTCGTCGCGCCCCGGCCTGTGGTTTCCGACGCTCTGGCTCTATGCCCTGCCGCTCGCTGGCAGCGACGCCTGGCACAGCGCGCGCGGCTGGGCCGGGCTGCTCTGGGTGAGCTTCCCTCTGAACCTGCTCACCTATGGCTGGAACGACCTCGTCGACCGCGAGACTGATCGCGTAAACCCGCGAAAAGGTTCGTGGTTGTTCGGCGCACGGGGGACCGACGCGCAGCTCGCGACGGTGCCCCGCGCCATCGCGGTGACGCTGCTGATCAGCTTCCCACCCTTCGTCCTGTGGGGCGGGCCCGCGATGCTCGGCGTGCTGGCCTGCATGATCGGGTTCATGGCCCTCTACAATCACCCCGCGCGTGGGTGGCGCGGCCGACCCCCTCTCGAGCTGCTCGCCCAGGTGGGCTACCTGCTGGTGGTCGTCTTCAGCGTCCTGCAGAACGACGTGCCCTGGCCGCCTTGGCCGACCTGGCTGTACCTGGCGCTGTTCTGTGCCCAGTCGCAGCTGATGGGTGAGGTGATGGACGTCGCGCCCGATCGCCAGGCCGGGCGCCGCACGACCGCCACCGCGCTGGGCGTGGGGCCGACCAAGCTGCTCATCATCGCGGTCGTCGCGCTCGAGGTCGCCCTGCTGCTGCTGGTCTTCGGCGACGCGATCTTCGGGGGCGCCCTGGCGGCGGGGCTGATCTGGCTGCTGCTCGACCGCTTCGTGGTCTTCGGCGAGGGCGCCTACAGCCTGCGCCAGATGCAGCTGTTCGGCCTGGGGAGCAACGCCCTGGCCCTCGCCACGCTGATCTACGTCGGCGCCACGGGGTGCCTGCTTCACCTCGCCGGGCCGCTCGCCCCGTGAGGTGCCCTTGACGCGGCGCCGTCGTTTCGGGTTGATCCCGGGTTCGGCAGGAGGCGCCTTGCACGACACCAGCGAGCCCCGGCGATTCTGGGTGCTGCTGCGAGCCCAGGTGTGGCTCGCCGCGGGCTACTTCGTCATGGCCGTGCTCGGCTTCCTGCGCCACACGAACGGCAACGGCGACGAGTTCGCCGACATCGCCTACCAGCAGTACCTGGGCACCGTCGTCACCTATCAGCTGCGGGTGGTGCCGGCCTACGCGATCGTGGCGCTGGCCTACGCGCTGTTGCTGTTCCCGCTGCTGCACCGGCGCCGCGCCTTGCGGCAGGTGGCCTGCGGGGCCGGCGGGAGTTGGGCCCACGCGCGGCTGTTCGCGAGCCTCGCCCTGGCCGACGGCGCCCTCTACGTGCTCTCGATGGGGCCCTTCTTCCATCGCAGCCCCGGACTGCTCGACGGCACCGCGCGCAAGATGTCGGTCATCGCGCCCAACCTGGACTACTACGCGGTGTACCGGTGGCACGTGCTGGACGCGGCGTCGGTGGCCTTCGCGGCGCTGTGCGCTTGGGCGCTGGTCTTCTACGGGCGCCGCTGGGTGCGCCGACTGAGCGCCGCGGCGACCGTCGGCCGCCTGCTGTGGGCTGCCCCCGTCCTCGCGTTCGCCACCTTGGGCGCCTGGGCCGCCGCGCCGCACACGGCGCCGGCGCTCCCCACCGTGGGCGATGGGCCCGCCCCGCTCAACGTCCTCATCATCGCCACCGACAGCCTGCGCTTCGACCACCTCGGCGTGCACGGCTACCGCCGCCGCGACATCAGCCCGAACATCGACGCCTTCGCCGCCGACGCGGTCGACCTCCGCAACCTGCACGTGGCCACCGCCAGCACCCTCGAGTCGTGGGTGTCGTTCATGAGCAGCCAGTTCCCGCCCGACCACGGCGTCCGCTACATGTACCTGCGCCGCGAGCAGGCCGAGCACGCCTCGAGGCTGCCCGACATGCTGCCGCGCGTCCTGGGCGCCATGGGCTACGACACGACGGTGGTCAGCAACTGGGCGGGCAACTGCTTCAAGCTGGTCGACGTCGGCTTCGAGCACAACCTGGCCAGCGACACCCAGAACTTCGAGTCCTTCATCATGGAGGCCACGATCTGGACCCACTTGGTCTTCCCGCTCTACTTCTCGAACGACCTCGGCGCGTGGCTCATACCCGAGACCAACCGCATCACCAAGTACGTCCGCCCCAGCGCCCTGACCGAGAAGATGCTGGGCCAGATCGATCGCGCCGCCGGCGAGGCCCGGCCCTTCTTCGGGCTGCTCTTCTACAGCGTGACCCACCTGCCCTACGCGGCCACCTACCCCTACAACGTGAAGTACGTCGATCCCGCCTACAGGGGGCCGCATCGCTATCAGATCGACGTCTCGGTGCACGACCTGATCAGCACCGGCTTCGCGCCGGATCTCCCGCCCGACACCATCGAACACATCCGCGACCTGTACGATGGCGCCGTCTCGGAGTTCGACCACCACGTGGGCGAGGTGATCGCCGGTCTCAAGGCGCGCGGGCTCTACGACCGCACGATCGTCATCGTCACGACCGATCACGGCGAGGACCTCTACGACCCGGGCAGCACCTTGGGCCACGGCACGAACTTCTTCGGCGGCGACCAGAGCACGCACGTGCCCTTCTTCATTCGGGTGCCCGGCCTGAACCGGCCCGGCGCCACGGTCGACGCGATCACGCGGAACATCGACCTGGCTCCCACCCTGTTGGGTCTGCTCGGCGGGCAGCGGCCGGCGGGCTGGGCGGGGATCGATCTGGGTCCGCTGCTGGCCGGCGTGGTCGCCGACCTGGACCTGCTGGCCTTCGCCGAGACGTGCTACCTGTTCTTCCCCAAGAGCAAGGCGCTGGTCGACCTGACGGCCGACGAGAGGGCCAACCTGCTCGAATCCAAGGGCGCGCGGGACACGCTCGAGATCGATCGCGGCTTCGACAACAACATGGTGCTGCGCGCCGATCTGCACGATGAGGTCATCGCCACCAAGGACCGCATGGTACGGACGCGCCGCTGGAAGCTGGTGCAGGTGCCCGGCGTCGAGCGGCCCATCCTGCGGCTCTACGACATGCTGGCCGATCCTCATCAGACGACCGATCTCGCGGGGCGGGGGCTGGCGGTGCAGCCCCGGCTCGAGGCGATGCTCGCGCTGTATTGGCAAGGAGGAGGGGGCGAGCCACGCTGGCCGGCCGCCTGGGAGGACCCCGCGCAGGTGCCCCCGGTCGAGGCCTTGACGCCTCCGCTAAGATGAGCAACCGCGCGGATATTTGCGCCTCGCCACCGGCGGCGTTGCGCGGCGCTCCCGCGATCG
>CALBMW010001097.1 GCA_937896275.1 uncultured Myxococcales bacterium | reverse complement strand
CAAGACCATGACCGCCTCGCTCATCGCCAACGAGCTGGGCCTCGATCTGTATCAGGTGGATCTCTCGCGCATCGTCGACAAATACGTGGGCGAGACCGAGAAGAACCTCGCGCGGCTCTTCGACGAGGCGTCGCGGGTGCCGGTGGTGCTGCTCTTCGACGAGGCCGACAGCCTGTTCGCGGCGCGCACCAAGGTCGAGAGCAGCAACGATCGCTATGCGAACCTCGAGGTGAACTTCCTGCTGCAACGCATGGAGACCTATGAGGGAATCTCGATCCTGACCACCAACCTCGGGACCGGCATCGACCAGGCCTTCAAGCGTCGCCTCCGGTTCCGGCTGCACTTCGATCTGCCCCGGCCCGAGGAGCGCGAGGTGCTCTGGCGATCGATGGTGCCCCCCGGTTGCACCGTGGCCGACGACGTGGACTGGGGCTTCTTGGCACGGCGCTGGGAGATGAGCGGCGCGCTGATTCGCAACGCTGTCGTCCGCGCGGCCTTCCTCGCCGCGGCGCGCGGGACCGTGGTCACGAACGATCTGCTGCGGGCGGCGGCCAAGTCGGAGCTGATGGAGATGGGGCGGCTGGGGTCCTGATTCGGTGCGGCCGCGGCGGGGCCAGGTGACCGCCGACCGCTAGTGCACTTGCTGGCCGCCCGCGTCCGCCGGCTGGGGGGGGGCCTTCCACAGCGCCTCCATCTGATCGACCTCGTCGACCGCGGCGGCCCGGATGCCGTCGGCCTCGAGGCCGGCGTCGGCGTCGGTCACGCCGTGCAGGCGCGCGAGGGTGGCGTCGAGGCCACCGAGGCGCGCGGCCAGCCCCAGGCGCTCGGCGAGGCGGCGGGCGCGGGCATAGGCGCCCAGCGCGCCGGACGGGTTCCCCTGCCCTTCCAACGCCACGCCCAGATCCTCCCAGATCCGCACGAGCGAGAAGCGGTCCCGCGCGCGGCGCCGCAGGTCGAGCGTCTCGTTGAGCACGGCGACCGCCTCGGTGTGCCTGCCCTGGTCGATCAGGCAGCGGCCGACCTCGTGCCATGCGTCGGCCCACTGGATGGCGGCCCCGGCCTTCTTGAAGGCCTCGGCCATGGTGCGCAGCCGCTTCTCGGCCTCGCTCGGGTTGCCATGCCGGCGCTGCAGGCCGGCGGCCGCCACCTCGACGATGTGGACCGGCATGCGCGCCGCCTGGAAAGCCTTGGCGGCCTCGTTGAGCAGGCCGAAGGCGGCGTCGAGGTGGCCCTGCTCGGTGTGCACGAAGGCGCGCGCCATGCGGGCGGCGGCCGACGGGCGTGGATCACCGCTGGCGTCGGCCGTGCGGATGCCCTCGTCGAGCGCGGCGACGCCCGCCTCGATCTCACCCACCTCGTAGAGCACGCGCCCGAAGCGCACCAGGCCGAGCGCGGTGTGGCCGGGATCCTTCAACTTGCGCAGCGTCTCGACGCCCTGCCGCAGCAAGGCCAGCCCCGCGGGCGCGTCACCGTCGAGCAGCGCAGCCTCGGCGCGGAGCAGCGTCACCCGCGCCAGGCTGCGGGCGTGGCCGGCGGCGCTCAGGAGTTGCTCGGCGAGATCGAGGGCCTGCACGGCGGGCTTGGGCAGCGCCAGCGCGAGGCGCACCTCACCCAGCTTCGCCAGCGCCTCGCCCGCCGGGCCCGGACGACCCATGCGCTGGGCGGCCGCCGCGGCGGCCTGAAAGCCCTGATCGGCGAGCTGCACCTTGCCCGTGACGCTCGCGACCGCGCCCATCTCCATGCTCGCGCCATAGAGGCGCGCCAAGGCCAGACGATAGGGCTGCTGGGCCTGCAGCACGGGCAGCATGCGGCGGAAGCCCGCCTCGACGCGTTGGGGCTCGTTGGTGCCCAGCATGAGCTGCTGCACCTGCCGGTCGCGGCCGCCCACGACGTCGAGCCGCCAGAGGCGATCGGCCACCTGCCACGCGCCGGCGGGCCCGTAGCCGTTGAGCAGCGCGTCGCGCACGGCGCGAGCCGCCTCCACGCGCGCGCTCTCGTCGAGGCGCGCCACCAGCGTGGCGGGCAGGCGGGCGTCGGCGAAGCGGAACACCGGGTGCAGGCCGTCGGGCAGATCGGCCCACAACGTACGACCGGGCGGGACGGCGGCGTCGCACCCACCGACCGCGGCGCCGTCGAGCTCCAGCTCGTCGTCGTGCAGCAGATCCTCGACGAAGTCCTCGTCCTTGCCGAGCGCGCGGCCCAGCGCGAAGGCGTGGAAGCGGTCGCCCTCGAGCGCGGCGAGCGTGAGCGCGTGCTGAGCGCCGGCGTGATCGGGCAGCAAGGCAGAGAGGTCGAGCCCGGCGCTCAGGCGCGCGGCGCCGTCACCCGCCGGCCGGCCGTCCTTGTCGGTCAGCTCGGCCAGCCAGGCGCGGGCGCAGGCGAAGCGAACCGCCGGCGCGCCGGCCGGCAGCGCGGCCATCAGCCGCGTCGTCCAGTCGGGCCCCTCGCCATGGAACCAGGCGCGGATCAAGCTGCCGAGCAGCGCCTCGTCGAGGGCCGGGAGCACGACGTCGACCAGCATCTCGCGCTCGGCGGCGTCGGCGATGACCTCGGCCAAGGGGCCGTCGTCGCTCGCCTCGTCCGGCGCGGCGACCACCATCAGCGCCTTGCGGGTAGCCGAGGGCTCGAGGAACAGAGGCGCACCCAGCAGGATCGCGCGGGACTGGACATGCGCGTCGTCGAGCAGCAGGGCCACCGGCTCCCGCTCGCCCACCCGACCGAAGAGGCCGACCCAGTCCTCGCCGTAGCGCAGCTGGTCGAGGGCGCCCCGCATCGCGTCCTCGAGCGGCGCGCGCTCGACGTAGGGGCGAAGCAGGCCCGCGAGGTCATCGCGCGCAGCGGGCAGGACCGGCGGCACCAGGACGTCGGCGCTGTGGCGGCCGAGCAGCGCGCGGCGGACGGCCGCCAGGAAGCTGGAGCGCCCGGGGCCTCGAACGACCACCAGCCGGGCCGGGCCGCCGAAGAGATCGGCCACGCGCGCCACGGCGCCCTGGGGATCCACGTGCGGCCAGGCGCGGCTGCGGGCCGTGAACGCCCAGGTCTCGGCGCCGCCGCTGCCGCCGAAGGGCGGCTTGTCTCCCGATCGCGCCAGGTCGTCGCAGAGCGCCAGCCAGGCGTTGCGCAGGGTCTCCTCGGCCAGCGGGGTGTCGGGCGACGCCGCGAGCAGGGCGTCCTCGATGTGCTGCGGATCGTCACCCTCGAGGCCCGCCCCGCCGCGCGCGCGCAGCGCCCCGTGCAGATCGGCCACCGCGGAGTCGGCCACGGCGACGGGCGTCCACCGCCGGATGTAGGCCTCGGCAGCCGCAAGGGCCGGCGCGAGCCGCTCGGCGACGCGGTCGCTCCCCGCGACGAGGGCGGCGGCGGTCTGGGCGCGATCGGGTGCGGACACGGCGTTGCTCCTGCGCTTCACGGGTGCGGTGCGGTACCAGAGCGGGCGCGCCGAAGCAAGCGGGAGCGCCGCGAACCCCGCTTTGGTAGCGTGCCGCCATGAGCATCGAGCGCATCGCCATCGACACGGGAGGCACCTTCACCGACCTCGTCGCGCGCGACGCGGCGGGGCGCGTGACGCGGCTGAAGGTACCCTCGACGCCCGATGACCCGGGGCGCGCGGTGCTCGACGCGCTGGCGGCCCTCGGTGAGCGCGGGCCCGTCCGCCACGGCACGACGGTGGCGACCAACGCCCTCCTCGAGCGCCGGGGGGCGCGCGTCGTGCTGGTGACCAACGCAGGCTTCGAGGATCTGTTGCGGCTTCGGCGCCAGGCCCGGCCCGATCTCTACGCCCTGCACCCCGTCGTCGCGCCGCCGCTGACCCACGCCGAGCTGGGGGTCACGGTGCGGCGAGGCCCGGCCGGTGAGGTGATCGAGCCTCTCGAGGATCTCGACGGATGGATTGGGCGCCACCGGGAGGTGCTCGCCGAGGCCGACGCCTTCGCCGTGTCCTTGCTGCACGCCTACCTCGACGGCGCGGACGAGCGCGCGGTGGGCGCGGCCCTCGAGGCAGCCTTCCCCGGCCGGCCGGTGACGCTGTCCAGCGTGCTGGCGCCCGTGTTTCGGGAGTACGAGCGCACGGCGACGGTGGTGGTGAACGCCTTCCTGGCCCCCTTGATGGGCGCCTACCTTGGACGCCTGGCGCTCGATCTGGCCCCCGATCCGCTGGAGATCATGGGCTCGGCGGGGGGGCTCCTGAACACCGATCACGCCGGCCGGGAGCCGGTCCACACGCTGCTCTCGGGGCCCGCCGGGGGCGTGCGCGGCGCCGCTCGGGTCGGACAGCGCTGCGGACGCGAGTCCTTGCTCACGCTCGACATGGGCGGCACCTCGACGGACGTGTCGATCGTTTGTGGCGCGATGGCGCCCGAGGACGACGGCGCCCTCGACGAGCATCCCCTGCGCGTCGCGTTGCTGCCCATCGAGACGGTGGGCGCGGGCGGTGGATCGATCGCCTTCGTCGACGCGGGCGGCGCGCTGAGGGTGGGACCTCGTTCGGCTGGCGCGGTGCCCGGACCGGCCTGCTACGGCCGTGGCGGGGTCGACGCGACGGTCACGGACGCGCACGTCGTGCTCGGCCGCCTCGATGCCCTGCTGGGCGGCGCCTTCCCGCTCGACGTCGGGGCGGCCCGGGCGGCCGTGGCGCGCGTCGCGGTCCGGCTCGGCTCCACACTCGACGAGACGGCGCGCGCGGTCCTCGCCGTGGCCGAGGCGACCATGGCGCGCGCCTGCAAGCGCGTGACGATGGCCCGCGGCGTCGATCCGCGCACGCTGACGCTGGTGGCCTTCGGGGGGGCGGGCGGCCTGCACGCCTGCGCCCTCGCCGACGAGCTGGGATGCCGGGACGTGATCTTCCCGGCCGAGCCCGGCGTACTGTCGGCCGAGGGCATGCTCGACGCGCCGCGCGAGGTCGGCGGCACCCGGTCGCTGTTCTGGCCCCAGGCGCGCTGGACCGGGCTGGGGGTGGCGCGGGCCGCGCTCGAAGCGGACCTGCACGAGGCCCTGCCGGACGCCACCTCGACGCAGGCCTTCGCCGACTGTCGCTACCGCGGTCAGACCTACACCCTGGCCGTCCCGCTCGACCCCACCCCGACCGATCTGCGCGCCGCCTTCGACGCCCTGCACGCCGAGCGCTACGGCTACGCCCTGCCCGCGGAGCGCCCGGCCGAGCTGGTCACGCTTCGGCTCTACGCGCGCACGTCCTCGGCGCCGGCCGCCCCTTCTCCGGGCGCGCCGATCCTCGTCGCGACCGGGCCCGTGGCCGCGCCGACCTACTCCGCGACGCTCTGGTTGCCGGCGGGCTGGCGGGCC
>CALBMW010001096.1 GCA_937896275.1 uncultured Myxococcales bacterium | reverse complement strand
GGGGCGCGCCGGCCATGATCGACTCGAAGTCCTCGGAGCGCAGCTCGACCGCGGCGAGCGCCTCGCTGCAGGCCAGCAGGTTGTCCTCGTCGATGCGGGTGCTCTTGTAGCGCCCGTACGGGACGTTGAAGCCACCCTTCTGGTTGATGCGATAGAGCCCGTTGAAACAGTGGCGGTTGAGCCACACGACGCGCGCGGCGGCCTCGATCGGGTCCGCGAGCGACGCGGCGCGCACCTGATAGTAGGTCTCCTCGTCGTTGGACCACTGGCGGGCGGCGCGGCAGACGCCGGCGGCGTCGGACCGCACCGCGCGCCAGGTTGCGATGAGCTCCGGGTTGCGGTCGTTGAGCACCGCCGTGCCGATCTGCCGCTGCCGGGCCAACTCGAAGAACAGCGCCCCGCCGCCGAGGAAGGGCTCGATGTAGTGCTCGATGCGATCGGGCAGGCGCGCGATCAGCTCGGCGAGGATGGCGCGCTTCCCGCCCGCCCACTTGAGGAACGGCTTGGGTCGGACGCCGAAGCCGGCTTGACCTGAACTCTTTGGTGGACTCTTCACGCCGCGCAACCTAATGGGCCGCTCGCGTCGAGGCAAGCGACGCCGCGATCGTGTCCACCACCTGCGCCACCGCGCGCCCGGACGTATCGACGACCACGTCGGCCTGCCGATAGAGGGGCGCGCGCGCCGCGAGCAGGCCCCGCAGCTCGGCCATCGCGTGCGGGTGGTCGCGCATGGGGCGCCGGTCGCCTTGCTGAATGACGCGGTTCCAGTGCTCCTCGGGTGTGGCCTCGAGCCAGACCGTGGTGGCCGCGGCCCGCAGGCGGCCAAAGTTCTCGGTGTGCGTGACGATCGAGCCGCCCGTGGCGACGACCGCGTCGGGGAGATCGCGGAGCACCTGCTCCAGGGCCTGGGCCTCGAGGCGGCGATAGTAGTCCTCGCCGTGCAAGGCGAAGAGCTCGCCGAGGGCCAGATCCGCCAGGGACTCGATGCGCGCGTCGAGCTCGACGAAGGGGGCGCGGAGGCGATCGGCCAGGCCGCGGCCGACGGTCGACTTGCCGGCCCCGCGGACCCCCAGCAGCGCCACGAGAGGACGAACCGTGGGGGCGCCGAAGCGTTGACGCAGCCAAGCCGCGACCTCGGCCAGCTCCGCGGGGCCTCGGGCGGCGAGCAGGGCGTCGATGTCCCCCCGCGGCCCGTCGGACACCAGCGCCGCCGGCGAGAGCCCCAGGGCGTCCGCCAGATCGTCGAGCTTCTCGAGCGACAGGTTGGCCTCGCCGTGCTCGGCGAGCACGACATAACGGGCGCTCAGGCCGCTCGTGGCGGCCAGGGCCCTGATCGTCAACCCCTGGGCGAGGCGACGCGCGCGGATGCGCCCGGCCACCCGTTGGTGCAGTGCGGACATGCAGGATAGTGCAGCACAGCCGGCGCCCACTGTGCAATATGCTGCTTGCGGGTCGCCCCGCGCGCCCCCTACACTGCCCGGACTTCGCGGCCCCGACCACCCGCGCGCGCGCTGAGGAACCGGATGACGATCACGAGCTTCGAGACCCACCCCGATCGCTACCACCATTGGAAGCTGAGCTTCGACGGCGACGTGGCGACCCTGGCCATGGACGTCCAGGAGGACGACGGCACGGGCAAGCCCTACGAGCTGAAGCTCAACAGCTATGACATCTCGGTGGACATCGAGCTGGCCGACGCCGTCACCCGGCTGCGCTTCGAGCACCCCGAGGTGCGCACGGTCGTCGTCACCAGCGCCAAGGACCGCATCTTCTGCGCCGGCGCCAACATCCCGATGCTGGCCAGCAGCCCCCACGCCTTCAAGGTGAACTTCTGCCGGTTCACCAACGAGACCCGGCTGGGCATCGAGGACGCCAGCGCCACGGCGGGTCAGCGCTACCTCGCAGCGGTCAACGGCACCGCGAGCGGCGGCGGCTACGAGTTGGCCATCGCCTGCGACGAGATCGTGCTCGTGGACGACCGCAGCTCGGCCGTCAGCCTGCCCGAGGTGCCGCTGTTGGGCGTGCTCCCCGGCACGGGCGGCCTGACGCGTGTGGTCGACAAGCGCAAGGTGCGCCGGGATCTGGCCGACTGCTTCTCGAGCTTGGCCGAAGGCGTGCGCGGCAAGCGCGCGGTCGACTGGAGGCTGGTCGACGCGACCTACCGGCTGTCCCAGTTCAAGGCCGGCGTGGCGAAGCACGCGCGGGCGCTGGCCGAAGGCTCGCCCATGCCCGAAGGCGCCGCGCCGATCACCTGGGCGCCGCTCGAGGTCGAGGTTGGGCCCGACAGCGGCCGGCGATACCGCTGGGTCGACCTGGCGCTCGAGCCCGAGGGGCGCCGCGCGACCATCACGGTGAGGGTGCCCGACGCGGTGGGCCCGACGACGGTCGAGGGCGTGCGCGCGCTGGGCGCCGCCTGGTGGCCACTCGCCGCCTTCCGCGCCCTGGACGATGCCCTCCTGCACCTGCGCTTCAACCACCTGCACATCGGCACGGTGCTGCTGCGCACAGCCGGCGACGGCGACGTCGTGTCGGGCTTCGACGACGTGCTCGAGGCGCTGCGCGACGACTGGTTCGTGGGCGAGGTGCGGCACTTCATCCGGCGGGCGCTGAAGCGCGTCGACGTGACGGCCAAGACCTTCTTCGCGCTCGGCGACCGCGGCTCCGCTTTCGTCGGCACGCTGCTGGAGTTGGCGCTGGCCGCCGACCGGTTCTTCCTGCTCGACGATCCGGAGGAAGAGGTCTGGGTCGGGACGACCGCCCAGAACGGCGGCTGCTACCCGATGGGGAACGGCCTCACGCGGCTCGCGACGCGCTTCCTCGGCGAGCCCGACGCGGTCACGCGCGCCCTGGAGGTGGCTGGCCGAAGGCTCACCACGCAGGACGCCGATGGGCTGGGCCTTTGCACCTTCGCGCCCGACGACATCGACTGGGACGACGAGATCCGCATCGCGCTCGAGGAGCGCGCGAGCTTCTCGCCCGACGCGCTGACCGGCATGGAGGCCAACCTGCGCTTCGCCGGCCCCGAGACCCTCGAGACGAAAATCTTCGGGCGCCTGAGCGCCTGGCAGAATTGGATCTTCCAGCGCCCCAACGCCGTGGGGCCGAACGGCGCGCTGAAGGCCTTCGGACAACCCACCGCCGCCACCTTCTCATGGGAGAGGACCTGAACCATGGCCGACATCGACTACCAGGATCGCATCCCCAACAACGTCGATCTGAGCAGCGACAAGCGGCTGCAGAGGGCGCTCGAGAGCTGGCAGCCCGACTTCTTGAACTGGTGGACGGAGATGGGGCCCGAGGGCTTCCAGCAGGACCAGGTCTACCTGCGGACCGCCGTGAGCGTGGACAAGGACGGCTGGGCGCAGTTCGGCCACGTCAAGATGCCGGACTATCGGTGGGGGATCTTCCTGACGCCCTTCGAGGGCGAGCGGAAGGTGAACTTCGGCGATCACCAGGGTGAGCCGGCGTGGCAGGCGGTGCCGGGCGAGCATCGGTACACGCTGCAGCGGATCATCGTCACGCAGGGTGACACCGAGCCGGCGAGCGTCGAGCAGCAGCGGAAGCTGGGGCACACGTGCCCGTCGCTCTACGACCTGCGGAACCTGTTTCAGGTGAACGTCGAGGAGGGCCGGCACCTCTGGGCGATGGTCTACCTGCTGCAGCGGTACTTCGGGCGCGACGGGCGCGAGGAGGCCGAGGCGCTCCTCGAGCGGCGCAGCGGCAACCCGGACAGCCCGCGCATCCTGGGCGCCTTCAACGAGCCCTGCGACCATTGGCTGAGCTTCTTCTGCTTCACGACCTTCACCGACCGCGACGGCAAGTATCAGCTGCGGGCGCTGGCCGAGAGCGGCTTCGATCCGCTGGCGCGCACCTGCAACTTCATGCTCACCGAGGAGGCCCACCACATGTTCGTGGGCCAGACCGGCATCCAGCGCATCCTGCAGAAGGCTGCGGAGCGCATGAAGCAGGGCGATCCGCGCGACTTCGGGGCCATCCCGATCGACATGGTCCAGCGGGCGATCAACTTCTGGTACAGCGTGTCGCTCGATCTCTTCGGCGGCGAGGACTCGAGCAACGCGGCCTCGTTCTTCGGGGCCGGCCTGAAGGGGCGCGATCGCGAGACCGAGCTGAGCGAGCACACCGGCCTGGATCAGGCCTATACGCTGCGCAAGTTCAGCCCGGACGGCAGAGCCTCCGACGTCGAGGTGCCGCTCCGGCGCGCGATGAACGAGGTGCTGCGCGACGCCTACATCGGCGACTGCGAGAAGGTCATCGCGAGCTGGAACCGGACGCTCGACAAGGAAGGCTGCGACATGCGGCTCACCCTGCCCGATCGCAAGTTCCACCGAGCGCAGGGCGTGTACGCGGGGCTGAACTTCGACCCGCACGGCAACTTCGTGAGCGCGGCCGACTGGGAGGCGCGCAAGTCAGCGTGGATCCCGTCGCTCGACGACACGGCCTACCTGCACAGCATCATGAACAAGCCGCACTACGTGGCCGGCGAGTACGCGGACTGGATCGCGCCGCCCGCGCGAGGCATCAACGGCCACGCGCTGGACTTCGAGTACGTGCTGTTCGCGACGCCGCGGATCTGACGCGCCCGACGGCGCCCGGCGTCCGGCGTCCGACGGGCGGCGCCACGGCTTGCAAAGCGCAGCCCCCTCACCTACTTTCCCCGCCCTTCTCTTCAGACCTCGGAGGCCGCCATGCAGGCCGGCATCGTCGGGCTGCCCAACGTGGGCAAGTCGACCATCTTCAACGCCCTGACGGCCGCCGGGGCCGAGAGCGCCAACTACCCCTTCTGCACCATCGAGCCCAACGTGGGCATCGTGCCGGTGCCCGACGAGCGGCTGCATCGCATTCAGGCGCGCATCCAGACTCAGAAGGTGATCCCGGCGGTGGTGGAGATCGTCGACATCGCGGGGCTGGTGCGCGGCGCCAGCAAGGGCGAGGGACTGGGCAACCAGTTCCTCGCCCACATCCGCAACGTCGACGCGGTGTTGCATGTGGTGCGTTGCTTCGAGGGCGACGTGACGCACGTCGATGGCAGCGTCGATCCACTGCGCGACATCGACACCATCGACACCGAGTTGGTGCTGGCAGACCTCGAGTCGCTCGACAAGCAGCTCGACAAGCTGCGCAAGAAGGCGCGCGGCGGCGACAAGGAGTCGCAGGCCCGGGTCGACGTGCTCGAGCCGGCCTACGCGCTGCTCGAGCGAGGCATGCCCGTGCGCGCCGGCGAATGGACGGCGGATCAGCAGCGGCTGCTGCGCCAGTCGGGGCTCATCACCCAGAAGCCGGTCCTCTACGTGTGCAACGTCGACGAGGAGAGCGCCGCGAGCGGCAACGCGATGAGTGAGCGCGTGGCCGCCCACGCGGCCGCGGAGGGCACGGGGTGCATCGTGTTGTGCGGCCAGATCGAGGCCGAGATCAGCGAGCTCGACGAGGCCGAGCGGGCGTCCTTCCTGGCCGACCTGGGGCTTACGTCGTCCGGCCTCGACAAGCTGGCCCGCGGTGTCTACGACCTGCTCGGCCTCCAGACCTACTTCACGGCGGGCGAGAAAGAGATCCGCGCCTGGACCATCCCGCGCGGGGCCAAGGCGCCTCAGGCCGCAGGGGTGATCCACACCGACTTCGAGCGCGGCTTCATCCGAGCCCAGGTCTACAGCCTGGCCGACCTGGAGCAGCACGGCACCGAGGCGGCGCTGAAGGCGGTCGGGCGGCTGCGTTCGGAGGGCAAGGAGTACGTGGTGCAGGACGGGGACATCATGCACTTCCTGTTCAACGTCTGACTTGAATTCCGACCGGATAACCGACCACAATGCACGAGTCCGAGACGGAGGACTCATGAAGCCGATCAGCATCCAAGACGACATCATCCCCATCGGGGAGTTCAAGACGCATGCTTCACGCGTCATGCGCCAATTGCGGGACACGGGGCGGCCCGTCGTCATCACGCAGCACGGTAGGCCCGCCGGGGTGCTTGTGTCCGCCGCCGAGTTCGACCGCCTGACGGAGCGGGATCGCTTCATTGCGGCGGTGAATCAGGGGCTCGCGGAGTCGGAGGCGGGCCTCGCTGTCGATGACGAGGACCTGAACGCGCTGCTCGACCGCAAGTTCGGGCCACTCGACACGCCGTGAAGCTCCGCTGGCTGCCTCTCGCGCTCAGCGACCTGGACGGAATTCGCAGTTACATCGCCGAGGATGATCCAGCGGCGGCCCGCCGCTGGGTGACTCGGCTGCAGGCACGGGCGAGGACCGCCGCCTCCGCGCCGATGGCGGGCCGCGTTGTCCCCGAGTTGGACCGCCACGACGTGCGCGAGGTCTTCCTCCGCTCGTACCGGATCGTCTACCGGGTGCTCAACGCTGAGATCCAGGTCCTCACGGTCTTCGAGGGACATCGCCTCTTCCCGCGCGACGCAGCGGTGGACGATGGGGAGCCCGACCAATGAGCCCCCGAATGGGGACAAAGTGGGGACACCGCTCGTAACCACTCGGAATCACAAGCCCCGCGAACATCTGTTCAATGTCTGACTTGAATTCAGACCAGATGGCCGACCACAATACCGGAGCCGCTTGCAGGAGGCCCCCGGATGAAGCCCATCAGCATTCAAGACGACATCGTCCCCATCGGCGAGTTCAAGACCCACGCCTCCCGTATCGTGCGGGGGATGCGCGAGACGGGACGACCGGTGGTCATCACCCAGAACGGTAGGCCCGCCGGGGTGCTCATCTCACCCGATGCGTTCGACCAATTCACGGAACGAGAGCGGTTTGTCGCCGCCGTCCAGGAGGGGCTCGCGGACTCCGGCGCCGGACGGACCGTCTCGGACGAGGACCTGACCACCCACTTCGAGCGCCGAGCCAGGGATCTCCGGCGCGAATGAGAGTCGCGTGGTCCGCGCGCGCTGTCCGAGATCTCGATGCGATCTTCGATTACATCGCGTTGGACGATCCCGTGGCTGCCCTGAGCTGGGTGAAGAGGCTACAAGCCCGCGCCCGATTGGCCGGTGGTGCCCCGCTGGCGGGCCGCATCGTGCCGGAGGTTCAGCACACGGACGTTCGGGAAGTCTTCTCGCGATCGTACCGGATCGTCTACCGCGTGCTCGACGCGGAGATCCACGTCCTCACGGTCTTCGAAGGGCATCGCCTCTTGCCGCGCGACGCCGTGAGCGACGACGAAGGGCGCGACCCATGAGCCCCCAAATGGGTACAACGTGGGGAGTCCGGCCTGAAGCCCTTGAAGTCGTTGGGCGGACAGACTTCGGTTCAGCGTGTAGGCGGACTCGAGAGCGGAACAAGCACTTCGACTCGAACATCCACGACGGTCCGCATCCGGCGGAGATGTTTCGCGACCGAGGCCACACCGCGGAGTGCGAAGCCATCGCGCACGTGAGAGACGGGAGGACGCGTTCGACACGTCCTCCCCCGAGCTCGCCCTGAGCGATGAAGATCGGAACCCCACCCACGCCGACTCCGTTGTTGTCGACCGGCAGGCGGGCCCGCTGACCGGGCCTGCCCGCGCACCGGGCGTCGCCCGTCGCCAGAAACCTGGCCTACACGCCGAGCGCCCCATCCTCTATGCTCTGGCTCCGTTCTCGGAGAAGACGATGCTCTCACCCGAACGGCCCGCCCGCCGCGCTGGGGCCCTGCAACTCCCGGCGGCCCTGCAACTCCCGGCGGCCCTCGCGGCCCTGATGGTCTCGGCGCTCTTCCTGGCCTGTGAGAGCGACCCCTCGCTCTCCGCCGACGCCCGCGCGCCCGCCACCGAGGACGGGCTCCCGCCGGACGCCGCGTGCGCGACACCCGACTGTGACGACGCGGCGTTGGACGGCTGCCCGAGCGACCCTCGGAAGACCGAGCCTGGGGTCTGTGGCTGCGGGACCGCCGACACCGACACCGACGACGACGGCACCGCCGACTGTGGCGACGCCTGTCCGTCCGACCCGAACAAGATCGGCGCCGGCGCCTGTGGCTGTGGCGTCGCGGATGTCGACGGCGACGGCGACGGACGGCTGGACTGCGAGGACCGCTGCCCCGCCGACCCCGACAAGGTGGCGCCGGGGATCTGTGGCTGCGGCCTGCGCGAAGCCGACGCCGATGACGACGGCGCGCCGGACTGCGTCGACGACTGCCCCAACGACCCCGACAAGGCCGCGCCCGGGGTCTGCGGCTGCGGCGTCGCCGAGGTGGACAGCGACGGCGACGGCGCGCGGGACTGCGTGGACGGCTGCCCCGCCGACGCGGACAAGATCCAGCCCGGCCTCTGTGACTGCGGCACCGCCGACACCGACCGCGACGCCGACGGCGCGCCCGACTGTCAGGACGACTGTTCGGAGGACCCGGCCAAGACCCGGCCCGGCCTCTGCGGCTGCGGCGTCGCCGACGCCGACCGCGACGAGGACGGCGTCCTCGACTGCGAGGACGGCTGCCCCGACGACCCCGGCAAGACCGATCCCGGCGCCTGCGGCTGCGGCGCCGCGGACACGGACCGCGACCACGACGGCGCGGCGGACTGCCTCGATGCCTGCCCTGACGACCCCGGCAAGACCGAGCCCCTTCAGTGCGGCTGCGGAGGCGTCGACACCCCGAACTGCGACGAAGTCGATCCGCCGTCGCCCAACCCGCTCGAGTGGGCGAGCGTCCCGCACGCGACGGGGACGGCCTCCGTGTCGATGACGGTCACCGCCGCCTCCGACGAGAGCGGCGTCGAGTACGCCTTCGAGTGCGTCGCCGGCGGCTGCCACGACAGCGGCTGGCAGGACGAGGACACCTACGAAGACCGGGGGCTCGCGCCCGACCACGCGTACCGCTACCGCGCACGGGCGCGTGACCGGAGCCTCAACCAAAACGAGACGGACGGATCGATCGAGGCGACCGCGACGACCGATCGGGACGAGGGCTTCGGCGCCGGCCTGGAGGCCTGGTACTTCGACTTCGACGACGCCCTCCCGGACCTGCCCGATCTGAGCGACCTGTTCCCGATCCTCAAGCGCTTCGAAGCCCAGGTGAACCATCCGGCGACGTCCGAACCCTGGGCCGGCCTGGAGGCCGGGCTCGCCGACACCTTCGGCAGCCGGCACACCGGGTTCCTGCGGGTCGAGGCGGCGGGCGACTACACCCTGTATCTCGCGGCCGACGACGGCGCCGCGCTGTGGCTGGAGGGCGAACCGATCCTCGCCAGCCCCCACGCGGGCGCGATGGCCGAAGTGTCGGTGACGCGGCCCCTCACCGAGGGCTACCACGCGATCCGGATCGACGCCTTCGAGGACGACGGGGATGCCGCCCTGATCCTGTCCTGGGCCGGCCCCGGCATCGAGAGGCAGGTGATCCCGAGCACGGCGCTCTATCACGCGGATCCGCCGGACGCGACCCCCCCGGAGCCGACGCCCGTGACGTGGGCGTCGCCGCCGGCGGCCGCCGGAGCGGAGTCGGTCGCGATGGTGGTCGCGGCCGCCTTGGACATCAGCGGCGTCCAGTACGCCTTCGAGTGCACGGCGGGCGCCTGCAACGACAGCGGCTGGCAGCACGCACGGCGCTACGTGGACACCGGGCTGAGGCCAGGGACGGCCTACACCTATCGGGTCCGGGCGCGCGATCTGAGCGTCGCCGAGTGGAAGACCGCGTGGTCGCCGGCGACGCCGGTCACGACCGACACCTTCGCGCCCGACGTGATCGGCACGCCGCAGGCCCTCGCGGAGGCCGCGATCACCGCGGCCGCGCTGGTCGTCGGCGCCGTGACCGCCGAGTACAGCGAGGCGGTCGCAGCGGGCGACGTCATCGGCCAGGATCCGGACGCAGGGGCCGCGCTCGCGGCGGCCTCGACCGTCGACCTCGTCGTGTCGCTCGGCACCGTGGTCCGGGTGGTGCCCGAGATCGTGGGCGAGGCGCGCCTCGAGGCCGAGGCGACCATCGCCCGCGCCGAGCTGGTGCCCGGCACCGCGACCTTCACGGACAGCTGCACGGTCCCGGCGGGTCACGTCATCAGCCAGAGCCCCGTCGGCGGCACGTCGGCGAGGGTGGGCGACGGGGTGGACCTCGTCCTGTCCACCGGACCGGGCGAGGTCGTCGTGTCCGAGATCATGTACCACCCGGAGGTGAACCACCTGCGCCGGGAGTTCCTCGAGTTGCACAACCTGTGCGCGTCTCCGGCGAACCTGGAGGGGTGGACGCTCACGGGCGCCGGCGACGTCACGTTCGGCCCCGAGGCGACGATCGAGGCCGGTGGGTTCCTGGTCATCGCCCAGGACGCGGTCGCGTTCGAGGCCGCGTACGGCGCGCCGCCCGACCACGTGTACCCGGGCGGGCTCGCCAACGGCGGCGAGACGCTGATGCTGATCCGCGCCGATGGGACGGTCGCCGACGAGGTCACCTATGACCACCTCGCCCCCTGGCCCGTGACGCCCGACGGGCTGGGCCCGTCGCTGGAGGTCGTCGATCCCTCGCTGGACAACGACGCGCCCCGAAACTGGCACGCGTCGACCGCCCCGGCCGGTCACACGGCGGGCGCCGTCAACAGCGTGGACGCCTTGGGCCTGCCGCCCTGGATCACGATGGTCGAGCACGGCCCCGCCGCGCCGGACGCTCCCCTGATCGTCGGCGCCGTCGTGCAGGACGCCGAGACCGTCTCGATGACCTATGTCATCGACTGGGGGGAGCCCACCTCGGTCGCGATGCTCGACGACGGCGCCAGTGCGGACGGTGCCGCCGGTGACGGCGTGTACGGTGCGACGATCCCGCCGCAGCCCATGGGCACCGTGATTCGGTACCGCGTCGACGCGCTCGGCCCGACGGGCTCGATGGGGTACCCCCGCGATGACGACACGATCGTGTACACCGGCACCTACCTCGCGGATCCGACCATCTCGTCCGCGCTGCCGGTGCTCCACTGGCTCATCGCCCCGGCCGACTACGAGAACGCCCTCGCGCACTTCCGCACGGACGAGTTGGAGCCGGCGCTGCTCTTCCACGACGGGGTCCTCTACACGGGGCTGCAGATCCGCGTGCGCGGTCAATCCTCGCGCGGATGGCCGAAGAAGCACTGGAAGCTCAAGTTCCCCCAGGGCAATGGGTTCTTCGACGCGACGATCACGCCGGCGCCCGTCCAGGAGTTTCTGCTCCAGAGCAGCTGGGGCGAGAAGAGCTTCATGCGCGAAGTGCTGTCCTACGAGACTTTCCGGGACGCCGGCGCCCCGTCCCACCTCGCCGCGCCGGTCACCGTCTACCAGAATGGCGGGTTCTACGGGCTCTACATCTGGATCGAGGAGAAGAACGGGCAGCAACTCGACCGCAACGGCGTCGATGGCGAAGGCGGCTTCTACAAGGGATATAGCCAGTGCGAGTACGTGCCGATCGGGCAGCTACCCGGTCGGTTCGAGAAGAAGAACCCCGAGGATGGGGACTACACCGACCTGCACGATCTGCTGGACGGCGTCAACAACCTGGCTGGCCAGGCGCGGCGCGACTTCATCTTCGACCACGTCGACATCCCGGCGATGCTCACCTACCAGGCGGCGTCCGTCCTGGCCCACAACAACGACCAGGTCGCGAAGAACTACTTCCTGTTCCAGGACACCCGTGGCACCGGGCGCTGGTCGTTTCAGGCG
>CALBMW010001095.1 GCA_937896275.1 uncultured Myxococcales bacterium | reverse complement strand
GCATCATCGGCGCGAACGGCGCGGGCAAGACGACGCTCTTCCGCATGATCGTGGGCGAAGAGACGCCCGACGCCGGTACCCTGCGGGTCGGCCCCACGGTGCACTTGGCCTACGTCGACCAGAGCCGCGACGATCTGGTGGGCGATCACTCGATCTGGCAGGAGATCTCGGGCGGCGCCGAGGTCATCGAGATGGGCCGCTACCAGATGAACTCCCGCGCCTACGTGGGCGCCTTCGGGTTCAAGGGCACCGATCAGCAGAAGCAGGTCGGCGCGCTGTCGGGTGGCGAGCGCAACCGGGTGCACCTCGCCAAGCTGCTCAAGGCCGGCGGCAACGTGCTCCTGCTCGACGAGCCCACCAACGACCTCGACGTCGACACGCTGCGCGCCCTCGAGGAGGCCCTGCTCGAGTTCCCCGGCTGCGCGCTCATCATCAGCCACGACCGGTTCTTCCTCGACCGCATCGCGACCCACATGCTGGCCTTCGAGGGCGACTCGGAGGTGGTCTGGTACGAGGGTAACTTCCAGGACTACGAAGAGGACAAGAAGCGACGGCTGGGCCCCGACTCGATCCTGCCCAAACGGATCAAGTACCGGAAGTTCGCCCGCGGATGAGCACGCCGCCCCCGCCGGGGCTCCCCGAGGGGCTCTGGCCCGGCATCGAGGGCTTCATCGCGACGGGCGAGGGCGATCCCGAGGCGCTCGGCCAGGGTTTGGTCGACTGGCTCGATGGGCGCCAGGCGGGCGAGCTGGACGCCGTGCTCGACGCCCTGCGCGAGCGCGGCGCCTACCCCGTCTCACTGCATGTGCTCGAGGCCGCCTGGAACGCCGAGCTGCCCCTCGACGCCGCAGGTCGGGTGGCCGAGGACTGGCTGGGCACGGTGCTGCACGGCCTCGGCGACCGCGACGGCGCCCTCGAGGTGGCGCGGCACCTGGTCGGGGGGGCGCTGGCGCGCGGGCCGTCCTTCGCCGGCGATCTGGGCGATCTGCTGATGACGCTGGGCCTGCCCGAGGCCGCGCGGCCGCTGATCGAGGACGCCGTCGCGCGGCAGCCGGGCGAGATGACCCACCGCTTCAACCTGGGCGTCCTGCAGAAGCTGGCGGGCGAGTGGGCCGGCTGTAAGGCGAGCTTCGAGCAGATCACGCGGCACCGCGACGAGCCCACCGGCTGGTGGAGCCTGGGCATCGCCTGCACGGCCCTGCGCGACTGGGCGGGGGCGCGCCGCGCGTGGACCAAGGTGGGACTCGCGCTGCCCGCGGGCGACGGCGACTTCGCGGCACCCGGCCAAGCGACCCCCGTGCGCCTGCGCACCCCCGAGGGCGCCCCGGTGCGCACCGAGGTGGTGTGGGGCGACCGCCTGTGCCCGGCGCGCGTGCGACTGCGCAACCTGCCGCGCTTCGCCGACGCGCGCTTCGGTGACGTGATGCTGATCGACGGGGTGGCCGCGGGCGAGGTGACCGACGCGGAGGGCGAACGGGTGACCGTGCACACCGCCCTGGGCATCTTCTCCCGCTACGGCGGCGCCACCTTCGAGTTGGCCGCGCCGGACCTGGGCCCTCAGGCGCGCGAGACCGCGCGACGCCTCGTCGAGGACTTGCAGGCTGCAGGCTGGCCCGCGGCGGACTGGTCCGGCATCGGCGGCCTGCCCGGCCTGCGCGTCGGGCTGGTCGTGCCGC
>CALBMW010001094.1 GCA_937896275.1 uncultured Myxococcales bacterium | reverse complement strand
CCATCGTCTTGTAATCATTCTCGAAGTCGACCCATCGTCCCAGTCGCGTGACCGTGCGCTCCCACTCCTGGGTGTAGCGCAGCACGTTGGCGCGGCAGGCCTCGTTGAACTTCGCGACGCCGTAGTCCCGCACGCTGCTCGGCCCGCTGAGCCCGAGCTCCTTCTCCATCTCCATCTCGACGGGCAGGCCGTGCGTGTCCCAGCCGAAGCGCCGCTCGACGCGGTGGCCGCGCATCGTCCAGTAGCGCGGCACGATGTCCTTCAGCGTCGAGGCCACGAGGTGCCCGTAGTGGGGCAAGCCGGTCGCGAAGGGCGGGCCGTCGTAGAAGACGTACCGGCTGTCGGTGGGGCGCTGTTCGACCGAGCGCTCGAAGACCCGATGCGTCTTCCAGAGCGCCAGCATCTCGAGCTCGAGCGCGGGGAACGAGACCTGGGATGAGACGGGCGGAAAGGCAGCCATGGTGGACCTCCGAAGTCGAAGGTCCGTACCATTCAGCGTCGCCAGAAGCTAGGGGTGAGCAGGACCAGGATGGTGTAGATCTCCAGTCGCCCCAGCACCATGAGCGCCATGCAGGCCCACTGCGAGGCCACCCCGAGGCCCGCGTAGTTGTCGAACGGGCCGACCGCCCCCAGGCCCGGACCGATGTTGCCCAGGGCGGACGCCGCGCCCGTGAACGCGGTCAGCAGATCCTGCCCGTCCAGGGCGATGAACCCCGTCCCCACCGCCAACAGCGCCAGGTAGACCGCCCCGAAGGCGGCCACGGCGCGGATCACGTCGGGCGGCACCACGCGTCCACCCAGCCGGATGGGGCGCACCGCCCTGGGGTGCGAGAGCAGGAAGAGCTCGCGCACCCACATCTTGGTCATCAGCAGGTAGCGCACGACCTTGGGCCCGCCGCCCGTGCTGCCCGCGCAGCCGCCCACGAACATCAGCGCCAGCAACACCAGCAGGGCCACCGGCGCGTAGGTCCACTGCTCGAAGTCGTGGCTCGCGAAGCCGGTCGTGGTGATGATCGACAGCACCTGGAAGGCGGCGAACCGCAGGGCGTCGGCGGATCCCATCGTCTCGTGTCCGCGATAGAGGGCGAAGGCCGCCAGCAGCGTGCCGCCCAGGCAGATCGCCGCGTAGAGGCGCCACTCGGGATCGTCGAGGTGGGCCCGGAGCTTCCCCCGCAGCCACAGGAAGTGCAGCGTGAAGTTCATGCCCGCGAGGAACATGAAGGCTGTGATCACCCACTCGAAGTAGGCGCTGTCGAAGCCCGCGACGCTCGCGGCGCGCGTGCTGAAGCCGCCGGTGGCCATGGTGGCCATCGTGTGGCAGACCGCCTCGAACGCGCTCATGCCGCCCGCGGCCAGCGCCACGAACTGCACGGTCGACATGAGCAGGTACACCTTCCACAGCAGCTTGGCCGTCTCGCCCACCCGCGGCGCGAGCTTGTCGGTCGTCGGGCCCGGCACCTCGGCCTTCAAGAGCTGCATGCCGCCCACGCCCAGCAGCGGCAGGATGGCGACGCCCAGCACGATGATGCCCATGCCGCCCAGGAAGTGGGTCATCGAGCGCCACAGCAAGATGCCCCGTGGCAGGCCCAGCCGGCCGTCGGGCGTGAACCCCGGCTGGCCCCAGAGGCCATCGGTGATGATGCTGGCGCCGGTGGTGGTGAAGCCCGAGATCGACTCGAACACGGCGTGCGTGACCGTGCAGAAGTCCGCGCCCACCAAGGGGTTTGCGGTCCCGGCGGTGGCGCAGATGTCGCCCGGCGCGAGGTGGGCATAGAGCAGGTAGGGCAGCGCGCCCACCACCCCGGCGACGCACCACCCGAAGCCTACGATCAGGAAGCCCTCGCGGTGGCCCAGCTCACTGGCGCGGGCCGCGCGGCGCGTGGCGGCGAAGAGGATCAGCCCCAGGGCGAAGGACACGGTCATCGCGGCGACGTGACCCCGCAAGTCGGGCGCGCCGTCGGACCAGGCGAGGAGGGTCGATGGCACCATCGCGACCGCCATGATGGCGATCAGGGCGCCCGTCAGGTTGAGCAGGAGGGCCAGCCGCAGCAGCCAGCTCAGGCGCTGCCGCACGGCCTAGGTCTCCTGATCGACGCGGCGCGCGAGCATCTTCTCGACCTGCGCGATCGCCGACTTCACGGCCACCACGAGCACGTGGTCGCCTTCCTGGATGCGGGTGTCACCGCGCGGGATGATCACCTGGTCGCCGCGCTGGATGCCGGCCACGAGGGCGCCCCGGGGCAGCTTCAGGTCGCGCAGGGGCGTGTCCACCGCGTCGCTCGTGAGCTGGGCCTCGAACTCCATCGCCTCGGCGTCCTGGTGCTCGCCGAGCGAGCGCACCGCCAGCACACGCCCGTGCCGGATGTAGTGCAGGATCGAGCTGACCGCGACCAGCCGCGGGCTGATGCACACGTCGATGCCGATGCTCTTCATCAGCGGCTGATAGTCGGCCCGGTTGGTCGTCACCAGCGCTCGCCGGGCGCCCAGGCGGCGCGCCAGCATGGCCGACATGACGTTGGCCTCCTCGTCACGCGAGCAGGCGATGAACGCCTGCATCTCGCCGACGTTCTCCTCGATCAGCAGATCGGCGTCGGTGGGCCGACCGTTCAGCACCACCGCCTCGGGCAGCTCCTCGGCGATCCACCGGGCCAGGCGCGGATCGGGCTCGATGATCTTGGGCTTGATCCCGCGCCGCGTCAGGTCGTGGGCGATGAAGCGCCCGATCTTGGTTCCGCCCGCGATCATCACGCGCCGCACCGGAGCGACCGACACACCCACCGCTTGCAGCATGGTGTCGACCTCCTCGGTGCGGGCCACGATGTAGGCCTCGTCGCCCGGCAGCACCACGTCGGGGCCGCGGGGGATGATGACCTTGTGATCGCGGTGCAGCGCGGCGATGAGCAGCTCGACGTCGCGGAACCGGTCGCCCAGATCGAAGAAGCGCATCCCAGCGAGGGGGCTGGTGGGCTTGATCGTCAGGCCGAGCAACTGCAGGCGGCCCTCGGCGAAGTCGACCACCTCGGTGACCTCGGGAAAACGCAGCAAGTTCAGGATCTTGTCCGCGCTCACCTTCTCGGGGTTGAGCGCCAGATCGATGGCCACGCGCGCGTCGCCGAAGATGCGCGGATCGATGTAGGACTCGTCGCGGACCCGCGCGATCTTGATGATGTCCTTGCGCCCCAGGATGGCCGCGTTGAGGCACGCCACCATGTTGACCTCGTCGGAGTCGGTGACCGCGACGAGCATGTCTGCCTGGGCGATGCCGGCCTCTTCGAGCACGCGGGGGCGGGCGCCGTGGCCCCGGAGCCCCTGAATGTCGAGGCCCTCGATGGCGCGATTGAGGATGGCCTCGTCGCGCTCGATGAGCACCACGTCGTGGCCCTCGGCGACGAGCCGCCCCGCGATGTTGAAGCCGACCTGTCCGGCGCCGACGATGAGGATCTTCACGCGCCTGACTTAGCACCCGCGCGGACCTCGCACAATCGCCCCAACGGCCGCGGCCGTTGACACCACACCGTGCGCGGCAATACTGGCGCGGCGGCGACCCGGGAGACCCGTTGAAGCAGATCATCGAGATCATCGAGGCGATGGGGCAGAGCGTCATCGACTCGATCGAGGGTATCGGTCGGGTCACGCAACTCTGCGCGCAGACGCTCGCCTGGTTGTTTCGCCCGCCCTACCGCCTGCGGCTGCTCATCCAGGCGATGGACTTCGTCGGCGTGGGCAGCCTCTTCATCGTGGTGCTCACCGGCCTGTTCACCGGCGCGGTCTTCGCGCTGCAGGGGGCGGTCGCCTTCCGGCTGTTCAACGCCGAGAGCCTGGTGGGCTCGACGGTCGCGCTGTCGCTCGCGCGGGAGCTGTCACCGGTGCTGACCGGTCTCATGGTGACCGGGCGCGCCGGCAGCGGCATCGCCACCGAGCTGGGCACCATGCGCGTCACCGAGCAGATCGACGCGCTCTACACCATGGCGGTCAACCCGGTGCAGTACCTGATCGTGCCGCGCTTCATCGCGGGGCTGATCATGGTGCCCATGCTCTGCGCCCTGTTCACGCTGGTCGGGATGGGGGGCGCCTACTTCGTCGGGGTGGTGCTGCTGCACATCGATCAGGGCATCTTCTTGTCGAAGGTCTACTGGTACGTCGACCCCAAGGACCTCACGTCGGGGATGATCAAGGCCTGCGTGTTCGGCGGCATCCTGACCTTGGTCGGGTGCTATAAGGGCTTCTACGCGTCCGGCGGCGCCCGCGGCGTGGGGCTCGCGACGACCCAGTCGGTGGTCGTGTCGAGCGTGTTGATCCTGGTCGCCGACTACTTCCTCACCGCGATGATGTTCGAGTGACGCCCGGATGATGCCCGCATGAAGGAGATCGTCAGCCCCTTCCGCGTCGGCGTCGTGGTGATCGGTGCGCTCGTGGCCTTCATCTGGATGTTCGGGCGGGTCAAGGAGGGCATCAGCGAGGACGCGGCGGGCTACCGCGTCTACGCCATCTTCGACGACGTCGGGGGCCTCGCCGAGAAGTCGCGGGTGGTGATCGCCGGGATCAACATCGGGCAGATCGACGACATCGAGTTGGCCGGCGACAAGGCCAGGGTGTGGCTGCGGGTCAACACGCCGCTCCGGGCCGAGGCGAGGGTGGCCAAGCGCCAGGCCAGCCTGCTCGGCGAGTACTACCTGCAGCTCACGCCCGGCTACAAAGGCGAGCCGCTCCAGGACGGCGACCAGATCAAGTTCGTCGATTACGACGTGGCGCCCGCCGACCTGATGAACGGCATGAAGGACATCGTCGCCAACGTCCAGAGCATCACCGCCAGCCTCAACCGGGTGGTGGGCGACGAGCAGGGCGAGCAGAAGCTCACCGAGATCCTGACCAACATCAGCGAGACGGTGAGCGAGGTGAACCAGGCGGTGAAGGCCAACGCGCCCAAGGTCGACCTCGTGGTCGACAACGTGGTGAAGGTGACCGACAACGCCAAGCTGATCACCGAGGAGTTTCGCAGGGATGCGCGGCGCGTCCTCGCCGACGCCCAGCAGGTGGCGTCGGACGCGCGCACGGTGATGGCCAACGTGAAGGCCATCGTGGGCGAGAACCGCGGGAAGGTGGGCGAGGGCTTCGACGGCGTCCGCGGGGCGGTGACGCGGCTGCAGTCGGCGCTCGAGAAGCTCGACGACACCCTGGACCGCGCGCGGTCCATCGCGAAGAAGATCGACGAGGGGAAGGGCACGGTCGGCCAGCTCGTCAACGACGACCGGCTGATCGACAACGTCAACGAGTTGGTGGAGGAGTCGGGTCAGTTCGTCAAGCGGCTGACCCGCCTGCAGACCATCGTGGCGATGCGCAGCGAGTACTACCTCAGCCAGACGGCGGTGAAGAATTACCTCGAGGTGCGGCTGCAGCCCAAGCCGGACAAGTACTACAGCATCCAGCTCGTCGACGATCCGCGCGGGCGGACGACCTTCCGCGAGACGGTGACCAACTCGAGCAGCAGCGGCGAGGATCCGGTGGTGCGCGAGCAGCAGACCATCACCGAGGATCGCTTCCGTCTCTCGCTGCAGTTCGCCAAGCGCTTCTACTTCGTGACGGGCCGCATCGGGCTCATCGAGAACACCGGCGGCCTGGGCGTCGACGTCGGCCTCTTCGACGATCGGCTCGAGCTGTCGAGCGACATCTTCGCCTTCGACGAGAACGTCAACCCGCGCCAGCGTATCTGGGGCACCTACACCTTCTTCACCCACCTTTACGTGGCCGCGGGCATCGACGACGTCTGGAACGACGAGCAGACCGACTTCTTCGTGGGCGCGGGCCTCCGGTTCACGGATGACGACCTGAAGACCATCTTCACCGCCGCGCCCGCGCCATCGTTCTAGCGGCCTGCCTCGGCCATCGGGGCCTTCGATTGACAGCCCGGAAGGCCGCCGCTAGATTGCCGCGTCCATTTGCCCGGTGAACCTCCGATGAAGCCGCTCGGCCTCAAGCTCCGCATCGATGACCTCTCGCACGAGGGCCGCCCCTTCGTGGGCGAGCTGCCGGCGGCGCTGCTGGGCCAGATTCTTCCGGGGTTGGTCGGTACGCTGGGCTACCGGGTCGACGGGCCGGCCCTCATCAGTGGCACCGCCTACCGCTCGCACGGCGGCGAGATCATCATCGACGGGCGGCTGACGGCGCGGGTCGGCTTCGACTGCGTGCGCTGTCTGACGCCGCGGACCCTCGAGGTGGCGCTGCGGGCGGATCACGTCTTCGTGCGCGCCACGAAGCCGGCGCCGAAGCCTGCGACGAAGGCCGGGACCAAGCCCGCGACGAAGGCCGAGGACGAGGTCGTCGTCGACGCGAGCGACGAGGACGACGACGTCCTCGTCTATCACGGCGATGAGGTCGACCTGACCGAGACGTTTCGCGAGGACCTGCTGCTCGAGCTCCCGATGAACCCCTCCTGCGAGGATGTTCACGCCGAGGGCTGCGAGGTGCGGGTGCCGGCGCGCGCGGTGGGCCCCGTGGACACCGTGGACACCGTGGATCCGCGCTGGGCGCCGCTGGCCGAGCTGAAGAAGCAGCTCGGCGCGGTGCGCGGCGAGGGCTCGAACGAGCCCAACGAGAGCTGAGCAGAAACGGGTCGTTGACCCCCCGAGATCGAGGTCCAGATGGCTGTTCCGAAGCGGCGAAAGTCCAAGGCGAAGCGCGACTCGCGGCGTGCCACCCACAAGATCAGCGCCAAGGTGTACAACGATTGCACCAACTGCGGCGCTCCGAGGGAGCCGCACCACGCCTGCCCGGCGTGCGGTTGGTACAAGGACCGCTACGTCCTCGAGGTCGTCGAGGTCGAGGTCTAGCGGGCCGTGCCGGAGGCGGCTCGGCCGCGCGTGGCCCTGCCGATCGCGCTCGACGCGATGGGCGGGGACCGGGCGCCCGACGTCGTCGTCGAGGGCGCGGCGCTCGCCTGTCGGGCGGGCCACGGCCCGATCGCGCTGGTGGGCGACGAGGCCCGCGTGCGTGCGGCGATCGAGCGGCTCGCGCCGGCCGAGGACGGCCTCACCGTGGTGCCCGCGACCGAGGTCATCGGGATGGCCGAGCACCCCGGGCGGGCGGCGCGCGCCAAACGCGACAGCTCCATGCACGTCGGCTTCGCGCTGGTGCGTGACGGGAAGGCCTGCGCCCTCGTGTCGGCCGGCAACTCGGGCGCCATGATGGCGGTGGGCTTGCTGACGCTCCGGCGCATCCCGCGCTGTGAGCGACCCGCGATCGCGAGCGCGATGCCCACGCGGGGCAGCCCGACGGTCCTGCTCGACATGGGCGCGAACGTCGAGTGTCGCGCCAGTCACCTCGTGCAGTTCGCGCTGATGGGCGCCGCCTACGCCGAGATCGCGCTGGGCAAGCAGCGTCCGACGGTGGGGCTGCTGTCCAACGGGACCGAGCCCACCAAGGGCACCGAGACCCTCCGCGAGGCGCATCGGCTGCTCAACATGACCGATCTGAAGTACGTCGGCTACGTCGAGGGCCACACGGTGCCCATGGGCGAGGTGGACGTGGTGGTGACCGACGGCTTCGTCGGCAACGTCGTGCTCAAGCTCTCCGAGGGCATCGCGCTGGCCTTGATCGATCGGGTGCGCGAGAAGCTGCGCGGCGACTGGCTCGGCAGCCTGGGCGCGGCGTTGATGAAGCGTGCGCTGCGCGAGCTGCGCGAGGAGCTCGACTGGTCCAACATCGGCGGAGCGCCCCTCCTGGGCATCGACGGGGTGGGGGTGGTGGCGCACGGCGGCAGCTCGGCGAGCGCGATCGCCAACGCCGTGCGGGTCGCGCGCGATTATGTCGAGGTCGATCTGGTGGGCCGGCTGCGGTTGGCGCTCGAGGCCTCCGAGGCGCCCGACGAACACACCAGCACCGCCGAACTCCCGATCACGCGCGCGACCGGGGGGCACGAGCGACCGTGATGGGCGCCGTGATCCGGGGCACGGGCTCGTTCTTGCCCGATCCGACGCGCCACAACGACGAGGTGGCGGCGCGCGTCGGCGTCACCGCGGCGTGGATCGTCGAGCGCACCGGCATCCATGCGCGGCACGTCGCGCCCGACGGCATGTTCACCAGCGACATGGCGGCGGCGGCCGGGCGGCGGGCCCTCGAGGACGCGGGCTGGACCCCGGCCGATCTAGATTTGGTGTTGGTGGCGACGGTGAGCGCCGAGGCGCCGATGCCCTCGGCCGCCGCCCGGACCGCCGAGCTCCTGGGCGCGCGGTGCGCCGCGCTGGACGTCGGGGCAGCCTGCGCCGGCTTCGTCTACGGCCTGGGCGTGGCGCACGGCCTGATCGCCACGGGGGCCGCGCGGCGCGTCCTGCTCATCGGGGCCGAGCTGTTGAGCCGCTGGCTGGACTGGGACGACCGGGACACGGCGGTGCTCTTCGGCGACGGGGCGGGCGCGGTGGCCCTCGAGGCCGACGGGGGCGAGCGCGGCGTGCGCGCTGTGCGCTTCGGCGGCGACCCCTCGCAGCGCGAGGCCCTCACCCTGCGCGACGGCGTGATCCGGATGCACGGCCCCCGCATCTATCGGCTGGCCGTGCGGCAGGTGAGCGCCGTCTCGCGCGCCGTCTGCGACGCGGCCGGGTGGTCGATCGACACCATCGACTGGGTGGCACCCCATCAGGCCAACGCCCGCGTCATCGACGGCATCAGCCGGCGCCTGGGCGTGCCCGGGGACCGCGTCCTCGTGAACATCGGGCGCCATGGCAACACCAGCGCGGCGAGCATCCCGGTGGCCCTCGACGAGGCCGCCCGAGACGGCCGCCTTCAACGGGGGCAGCGGGTCATCGTGAGCGGCCTGGGGGCAGGCCTCGTGTGGGGGGCCGCCGCGCTGCGCTGGTAGGCGCGAGCGCGTGGAGCTGCTCCACCGGGGTCGGCGACCGCCGCGGCCATCCGCTGGCTTGACAGCCCTCGGCCTCGTTGCTAGTAAGCACAGCCTTTTATGAGGGTCGGGGGCGTCCATGTCGAGCATCGAGGACCGCGTTCGCCAGATCATCGTCGAGCAGCTCGACGCGAACGAGGAAGAGGTCGTGCCCGAGGCATCGTTCATCGATGACCTGGGCGCTGACAGCCTGGATCTGGTCGAGCTGGTGATGGCGATGGAGGAGTTCTTCGACGTCGAGATCCCGGACGAGGACGCGGAGAACATC
>CALBMW010001093.1 GCA_937896275.1 uncultured Myxococcales bacterium | reverse complement strand
CCCAACATGCGGGCCGCAGCGACCTGCTCGGGCCGGGGCGCCCAGGCGCCGACGTGGGTCAGGAGCGCCTTCATCCGCCCCATCACGGCCGGCGGCCCCACCATCCAGCCGACGCGCAGCCCGGTGGCCGCGAAGCACTTGCTGATCGCGTCGCTGAACAGCGTGTACCGCGCCATCTCGGGCATCACGCCGACGGGCGTCACGTGCTCTTGGTCACCGAAGGTCAGGAGCCGGTAGACGTGATCGTAGACCAGATAGAGCGCCCGCTCCCCGTCGGTCCGGCGCCGCGCGTTCTCCTCGAGCACGAGCGCGCAGATGTCGCGCAGCTGCCCTTCGCGCATCATCGTGCCGGCCGGGTTCATGGGCGAGCACAGCACCAGCAGCCGGGCGTCCCGCAGGTGCGGGGCCAGCGCCTCGGCCGTCGGCATGAAGCCGTCCTCGGGTCGCGTGGGCACGTTGACGTGCTGGGCCCCGACCAGCTGGGCAAAGTTGGCGTTGTTCCAGCTCGGCGCCGGCGTCACCACCTTCTCGCCGGGCGACACCAGGCACCGAAAGGCGCCGTAGAGCACCGGGCGCGCGCCCGAAGCCACCGTCACCGCGTCGATGGGGTAGTCGAGGCCCAGGTGGCGGGCGTAGTGGTCGCGGATGGCGCTCCGCAGCTCGGGCAGGCCGTCGGCGGGCGGGTAGTTGGTCTGGTTCGCCTGCACCGCCTCGGCGATGGCCGCCTTCAGTTCGGGCGGCGCCTGGAAGTAGCGCGGATCGAAGTCCCCCACCGTGAAGGGGGCCACGCGGGCGCCCGCCTGGATGCGGTCCCGCACCTCGTACGCGATCACGAGGATCTTGCTGGGCCGCATGGCCTGGGCCATTTCGGAGAAGGTGTTCGCGCCGTGCCCCTCGTCATCGAGGTAAGGACGCAGGTCGTTCATCGGGAGGCCTCGTCGAAAGGTCGGTGTGCCATGTAGCTCGAGCGCACCATCGGGCCGGCCTCGACGTGGGTGAAGCCCATCGCGCGGCCGACCTCGGCGAGGCGCGCGAAGGTGTCGGGCGTGACCCAGCGGTCGACGGCCAGGTGCCGCGCCGTGGGGGACAGGAACTGGCCCAGGGAGAGGATGTGGCACCCCACGTCGCGGAGCGCCCACATCACGTCCTCGACCTCGTCGTCGGCCTCACCGAGGCCGAGCATGATGCCGGTTTTACTCATGATTCCAGGACGTTGTGCGATGTGTCTCAGCACGCCGAGCGTGCGCTCGTAGGCGGCCTGGGGGCGCACCCGGCGGTACAGCCTCGGCACGGTCTCGGTGTTGTGGGCCACCACTCGAGGGCCCGCGTCGAGCACGCGGTCCACGGCGTCGAGGTCGCCCTCGAAGTCCGGGATGAGCACCTCGACCCGCGTGTCGGGGGCCGCCGCCCGGATGGCGCGCACCGTGGCCGCGAAGTGGGCGCTGCCGCCGTCGGGCAGGTCGTCGCGGTTGACGCTGGTGATGACCGCGTGGCGCACGCCCATGCGGCGGATGGCCTCGGCGGTGTGGGCGGGCTCGCGGGGATCGAGCGCCCGCGGGGTGCCCTTGTCCACGGCGCAGAAGCCGCAGCGCCGCGTACAGACGTCGCCCATCAACATGAAGGTCGCCGTGCCGGCGCTCCAGCACTCGTCGATGTTCGGGCAGCGCGCCTCCTCGCACACGGTCACCAGACCGAGGCCCTCCTTGAGGCGCTCGAGCGCGCGGAAGGTCTCGTTGCGGTGGTAGCGCACCCGGAGCCAGTCGGGGCGAGGGCCCGGCTCGCGCGCTCGCACGCGAGGGGGCGGGCTCTCGGGGGGCTCAGCGCGCGGCGCGCGCGCATCGGTGATGGTGACGAGGCGGGTCATGAGGGGCACCATTGTGCTGCAATGGCGCGCGATGCGCCACCTGCGGCGCGGACGGGGCTCAGCCCTGGGCGTCGGCGAGCGTCCGCCCCAGACCGCGCGCCAGGTGTCCCGCGAGCCGCTCCATCACCTCGGCCAGCGGCACGGTGTGGCCCAGCTCGCGCTGCAGGCTGGTGACGCCCCGGTCGGGGATGCCGCAGGGCACGATCAGGCCGAAGTACGCCAGATCGACGTTCACGTTGAGGGCGAAGCCGTGGTGGGTGATCCACCGGCTGATGCGGGCGCCGATCGCCCCGATCTTGCGCGGTGGATCCTCGAGCCAGACCCCGGGGTTCTTCGCGTCCCGGCCGCCGCTGAGCGCGTAGTCGGCGAGGGTGTCGAGCATCGCCTGCTCGAGCGCGCGCACATAGCGCCGCACGTCCTTCTGGTCGGGGCGCAGATCGACGATGGGATAGCCGACCACCTGCCCGGGGCCGTGGAAGGTGGCGTCGCCGCCGCGATCGCTCTCCACCAGGTCGACGCCACGCGCGGCCAGCGCGGCCTCGGGAAACAGCAGGCTGTCGCGGCGACCGTCCCGGCCCAGGGTGATCACCGGGTCGTGCTCGAGCAGGAGCAAGGTGTCGGGCACCTCGCCGGCGGCCCGCCGGGCCACCAGATCGCGCTGCATCGCCCAGGCCTCGCGGTAGGGCAGGCGCCCCAGGTAGCGGACCAGGAGGGGCCGACTCACATCGCGGACTCGGCGAAGGTCTCGAGCGTCTTCTTGACGTGGCCCATGAAGGCGTCGGCCACGGACCCATCGATGGTGCGGTGATCGAAGCCCAGCGTGATGTAGCCGCAGGTGCGGATGACCATCGTGTCGGCGCCGTCGGGCAGCGTGTGCACCTTCACGCGCTTCTCGATCATGCCCACGCCCAAGATGGCGGTGCTGGGCTGCGGGATGACCGGCGTGCCCCATTGGCTGCCGAAGATGCCGGGGTTGGTGATCGAGAAGGACAGCCCGTCGAGCTCCTGCGGCATCAGCTTCTTGGCCCGGGCGCGCTCGCCCAAGTCGTTGATCTTCTTGGCCAACCCGAGCATCGACAGGTTATCGGCGTCGGCGATGACCGGCACCAGCAGGCCACGCTCGAGCGCCACGGCGATGCCCAGGTTGATGTTGCCGCGGTAGACGACGTTGTCGCCGTCGTGGCTGGCGTTGACGATGGGGAAGGCGCAGAGCCCGTCGACCACCGCCTTGGCCAAGAACGCCGTGAAGGTGAGCTTGGCGCCGCGCTGGGCGTAGGCCTCCTTGTGGCGGCGGCGCAGGCGATCGACCGTGGTGTAGTCGACCTCGAAGCAGGTGTGCACGTGCGCGCTGTAGTGCTTCGACAGGATCATGTTGTCGCTGGTCGCCTTGCGGATGCCGGTCATCTTCTCGACCGTGTCCGCCGCGCGCACCTTGACCGCGATCTTGGGGATGCCGAGCTGCACGGCCCCCGGAGCCGTCGTGCTCGAGACCGCGGCGGGAGCCCTGGGCGGCGACTGCGAGGCGGGTGATGCCTCGGCGCCGCCGGCCTCCACGTAGGCCAGGATGTCCTTCTTCGTGACCCGGCCGTCGATGCCGGTGCCCTCGATGGCGGTCAGGTCGCCGATGCCGTGCTCGGCGGCGATCTTGCGCACGACGGGCGTGCTGCGGACGCGGCGAAGCTCGGCGGCCGTCATCTCGGACCGGGGCTTGTCCGGCGCGGGCGCGATCGCCCCCGTGGGCGCGACGCCGATCGGCGCGGCGTCGGCCCGCACCGCCTCGGCCTGCGCCGTCACCTGTGCGGGGGCGACCGCCACGACGGGCTTCTCGCCGGCCGCGCCGATCACCGCCACGACGGTGCCCACCTCGACCGTCTCGCCCGCCTTCACCCTGACCTCGAGCAGCGTGCCGGCTTCGGGGGCGGGGATCTCGGCGTCCACCTTGTCGGTGGTGATCTCGAAGATCGGCTCGTCCCGGTCGACGGCGTCGCCCACCTCCTTGAGCCAGCGCACGATGGTGCCCTCGGCGACCGACTCGCCCATCTGCGGCATGATCACGTCCACGGCCATCTTCGCGCCCCTCTCTCTCTCGCTCGCTGCTCGCTCAGTAGGCCGCCAGCTTGCGCGCGGCGGCCACGATGTCACTGACCTGGGGGAAGAACGCCCGCTCCAGGCCCTTCTCGTAGGGCACCGGCGTGTCGGCGGCCGTCACTCGCAGGACCGGGCCGTCCAGCCACTCGAAGGCGGCCTCGTTGATGCGGCTCGTGATCTCGCCGGCCAGCCCGCCCGTGCGGGTGTCCTCGTGCACGATCAGCACCCGGCCACAGGCGCGGGCGGCGTCGAGGATGGCCGCGTCGTCGAGCGGCTGCAAGGTGCGCAGATCCAGCACTCGCACCGAGACGCCCTCGTCGGCGAGCACCTCGGCCGCCTCGAGCGACCGGTGCACCATCGCGCCGTAGGTGATGATCGCCAGGTCGCTCCCGGCGCGTCGGATCGCGGCCTCCCCCAGCCGCCCCACCGCGTCCTTGCCGGGCAGCTCACAGCGCAGCGCCGGCGCGCGGTACAGGGCCTTGTGCTCGATGAACAGCACCGGGTCCGGATCGCGGATGGCCGCCTTCAACAGCACCTTCGCGTCGGCGGCCGTGGCGGGCGCGACCACCTTCAGCCCGGGCGTCTTGATGAAGTACATCTCGACGCTCTGGCTGTGGAAGGGCCCGCCGCCCACGCCCCCGCCCCCGGGGCCCCGCACCACGATCGGCACCGCGCCGCCCCAGCGGTAGTGGCACTTCGCGGCGAAGTTGGTCAGCTGGTCGAAGCCGCAGGACAGGAAGTCGAGGAACTGGATCTCGACGATGGGGCGCATGCCCATCAGGGCCGCGCCGATGGCCGCGCCCACGATGCCGGCCTCGGCGATGGGCGTGTCGATGACACGGTCCGCGCCGAAGCGCTCGACGAAGCCCTGGGTCAGCTTGAAGGCGCCGCCGTAGACGGCGATGTCCTCGCCGAGCAGGAACACCCGCTCGTCGGCCTCCATCTCTTCCCAGAGGGCCTCGCGGACGGCCTCGATGTAGGTCGCGCCGGCCATCGCTACAAGTGGATCGCGTGGCCGAGGGTCAGGTGCGCGGCCTCGCCCACCGCCTCGGAGAGCGTCGGGTGGGCGTGGATGATGTGCGCCAGCTCCTCGACGGTGCACTCGAGCTTCAAGAGCGCCCCGGCCTCGGCGATGAGGTCCGTCGCGCGCGGCCCGATGATGTGCACGCCCAGGATCTGGTCGTACTGCGTGTCGGCGACGATCTTCACGAAGCCATAGGTGGCGTTCATGACCTTGGCCTTGCCGATGGCCGTGAAGGGGAACTTGCCCGTCTTCACGTCATAGCCGCGCGCCTTGGCCTTGGCCTCGGTGAGCCCGATGCTCCCGATCTCGGGGTAGCTGTAGGTGCACCCGGGCACCTGGTCGTAGTCGATGGGGCGCGGATCCTTGCCCGCGATGTGATCCACCGCCACCAGGCCCTCGTGGCTCGCGGCGTGGGCGAGCTGGGGCGTGTTGATGACGATGTCGCCGATCGCGTAGACGCCGGGCTCGTCGGTGCGGCCGTGGCGATCGACGTGCACGTAGCCGCGCTCGACCTTCACCTTGGTGTTCTCGAGGCCGATGCCGTCGGTCACGGGCGCCCGGCCCACGGCGATCAGGAGGTGGCTGCCGCTGATGCCAGAGGCCTTGCCGTCCTTGCCTTCGAGGCGCGCCGAGAAGCCATTGTCGGTGCGCTCGACGCCGGTCAGCTTGGTGCCCGTGAGGGTGCGGATGCCGCGGCGCTTGAACACCTTCTCGAACTCGGCCGAGACCTCCTCGTCCTCGACGGGCACCAGCCGATCCAGCAGCTCGACGACGGTCACCTCGCACCCGAAGCTCTTGTAGACGCTGGCGAACTCGACGCCGACCGCGCCGGCCCCGAGGACGACCAGGTGCTTCGGCATGGCGTCGCGCAGCTCGAGCAGCTCGTCGCTCGTCAGGATGATCTGCCCGTCGACGGGGACGCCCGGCAGGCGCCGCGGCACGGAGCCCGTGGCCAGGATGGTGTTGCGCGCGTTGAGGGTGGTCTTGGCGCCGTCGGCCGCCTCGACCTCGACGCGCCCGCCTCCCAGGAGCCGGCCGAAGCCCTTGATGACCTCGACCTTGTTCTTCTTCATCAGGAAGGCGACGCCACCCGCGTTCTGCTGAACGACCTTGTCCTTGCGCTTGAAAACGCGGGCGAGGTCGATCTCCGGGGCGCTCACCAGGACGCCGAAGTCGGCCGCGTGGCGCGCGTGATCGGCGATCTCGGCCGACTCGAGCATGCTCTTGGTCGGGATGCACCCGCGCAGCAGGCAGGTGCCGCCGAGGCGGTCGTCCTTCTCGACGATCGCGGTCTTGAGGCCGAGCTGCCCGGCGCGGATGGCGGCCACGTAGCCGCCGGGGCCGGCGCCGAGGATGACCACGTCATAGGTCGTCGTCATGGATCCCTCACTGGGGAACGGGGCGGTGGAGGCTGGGTGTACCGCGGCGGCCCGCGGCGCGCAAGGCGACGCGGGCACGCAGACCGAGACGATCAGTCCTCGTCCATCTCCGCGACGCTGAGGTGCTCGATCGACTCGAGCTCGGCCTGCGTCAGGAAGGACGGCCCGTCGCTCTCGACGAAGCCCAGCGCCGAGTGGGGCATCGCCTCGGCGCCCGGGACCGGCGGCGGTCGGGCGCCGCGACCCTCGGTGCGCAGCATGAGCACGGCGCGCTGAGCGTCCCGCGACAGGCGGTGCAGATCGCGCAGGCCACGCAGGGCGCGGGCCATCATGCGCATGTCGGGCAGGCGCAGCGGGGCAGCCTCGGGCGTCAACGACTGCACCAACAGGCCGTCGAGGAAGCTGCCGAACAGGCCCAGCGGGCGGCGCCGCGAGGCGTAGGGCGGGCTGCGCGGGGGGGGCGTCTGTCCGGTCAACGTGAAGAACAGCAGCGCCCCGAGCGCGTAGATGTCGTCCGCCGCCTCGGGCTCGCCCCCCGCGCGCACCCGCGGCGAGGCGAAGTGCTGCGAGGCCGTCGGGGGGGCGACGCTGCGCGAGAAGAGGCCGCGCGTGACGCCCAGGTCGATCATGCGCAGCTCCTCCGAGCGATCGGACGGCAGCAGCACGGTCCAGGGGGGCAGCTCTCCCAGGAAACGCACGCGGTAGTGCATGCGCGTCAGGGCGTCCGCCAGCAGCACGCACACCTGCAGGGTGGCCAGTGGCGCGAGGGGCCCCTGCGACTCGATGCGCGCCTCGAGGTGGTTGGCGGTGGCCGGCGGCAGCACCAGGAAGGGGCGCCGATCGATGGTCTGCCCCACGTGCACGAAGCCGTCGACCGGCAGCCCCACGAGCAGGCGATTGCGCGCCACCTCGTCGGCCATGTCGTGCATGAAGGCCTCGACCTCGCCCGCCACCAGATCGGGGAACAGGATGCTGCAGGGCGCGCCGCCCGGCAGGATCTCGCCCGCGTAGACCGTGCCCACCGGCCAGCGGGTGACGCGCTCGACCGCACGGTAGGAGCGCCCCGCGGCGTCCTCGGGGCGAGCGCTCGGCTTGCGGGGCAGGGGCGGCAGTTGGGGCATCGGGGGCGGTTTTGCCATTCGAGTGCGGAGTCTAGCCCAGGAGCAGGGATGGTGAAACGCGGCACGTCGGTGGGCGGCTGTTCGCGAGGGGCCTCTCAGCCACCATAGCGCGCCACCAGCGCGGTCGCTTCGGCCACGAAGGCCTCGCGGTGGAAGCGGTCGAAGTTTGCCCACGTCGAGAAGCTGGCCGGATCGACGACGCCGTCCACGAAGAGGCGGCCCTGCAGGTGATCGAGCTCGTGCTGGTAGGTGCCGGCGGTCAGGCCATGGGCCTCGAAGGACAGCGGCCGCCCGTGCCGATCGAGCGCGTCGACGCGCACGTGCATGTGTCGGCGCACCCGCCCGCGCAGGTCGGGCACACTGAGGCAGCCCTCGTAGAGCCACGCCGTCTCTTCGCTCAAGGGCGTGAGCGTCGGGTTCACGAAGACCGTGAGCGGCACGTCGGGCTTGTAGGGGTAGCGCGGGTTCTGGTGCACGTGCACCGCCGCGATGGCCCACGCGCGGCCCACTTGCGGCGCCGCCAGGCCCGCACCGTTCGCGGCGTGCATCGTCTCGATCAGGTCGTCCACGAAGGCCTGCGCGGCCGGCGTGGCGAGCTGCGCGGCGTCGAGGCGCTGCGCCGGCGCTCGCAGGATGGGGTCCCCGATCATGCGGATGGGCAGCACCGCCATCACGGCACCTCGCGATCGTGAGGCACCCAGCCCGCCGCGTCCTGGAACAGGCGCACGCAGCGGATGGCCTTGCGCTCGGTCAGCAGGAAGCGGTGATGGCGGCCGGCGGGCACCACGATCAGGTCGCCGGGCTCGACCACCACGCGCATCCAGCGGTCGTCGTCCGCGCGGATGTCGAAGATGCCATCGCCCTCGAGTACGAAGCGCACCTCGTCATCGGAGTGGTGGTGCTCGCCGACGAACTTCTGCTCCATCGCGGCCAGGCCGGGGGTGTCGGGGGCAAGCGTGACGAGATCCTGCGCGACATAGCCGCGCGCGGCCTTGAGCGTGTCCAGGGGCCCCTGATAGGCGGCCGGATCCGTCGGCAGCGCGCGGTAGTGGACGTCGTGGGCTTCGAGGAGGGACGCGGGGATCACCGCGTCGGGTCCGTCGTCGAGCCAGAAGGCCTGCATCAGTCGGCTCCCTTCGGTGCGGCCGCGGGGTCGAGGCCGACGGCCCGCATGCGGGCGGCCAGCTCGAAGAGGTAGTCGTAGCACTCCGCCTGGGTCTTGGCGTGCTGCCAATCGCGGCCCCAGACGTAGACGCCGTGGCGTTGCACCAGCACGGCGTCGGCCTGGGGGTTGGCGACGATGGCCTCGGCCATGCTGTCGGCCAGATCGCACTCGTGGGCCGTGTTGGGGATGACCGGCACCTCGACGGTGTCGTGGAAGCCCGTGTCGCGCAGGCCCTTGATCATCTCGACGTGGGTGATGCGGAAGCGCTCCGGCCACAGCATCGTCGCCATCGAGGCGTGCTGGCTGTGGCTGTGCAGCACCGCGCCCGCGCCGCGCAGGCGGTAGGCGTTGAGGAAGAGCGGTGCGCAGGCGGACAGCCGCAGGGCGGGGTCGGCCGGCCGCTCGACGACCTCACCGTCGAGGTCGAGGGCGAAGACCTCGTCGGGCCGAATCCGCTCCTTCTGCACCCCGCTGGGGGCCATGTAGATGCGGTCACCGTGACGCAGG
>CALBMW010001092.1 GCA_937896275.1 uncultured Myxococcales bacterium | reverse complement strand
TGGGCTTGAGCGTGGCCAATGCTTTCGTGGCAACGCGGCTGGCGCTGGTGGGCGCCCGCCACCCCGAGATGGCCGCCGAGCTGCGGGGCCTGGTCAAGGCGCGGCTGCTGCAGAATCTGGTGAGGCAGAGCGCGCTGCTGCGTGACCTGCCGGATCCGCGTGCGGTGCTCGATCGCTTCAACCTGATCGAGGTGCCGGCGGGCGCCGAGGTCATCGCGCAGGGGGCGCCGCCGCCCGGGCTGTTCCTCGTGCTCCATGGCACGGCCGAGGTCTGGGCCCATGGCCCGCACGGCACGGCGCGCGTCGCCGCGCTGGGCGAGGGGGACGCCTTCGGCGAGATGTCGCTGCTGTCGGGGCAACCGACCGCCGCCTCGGTGCACATGCCCGAGGGCGGTGTGCTGCTGCACCTGGGGGCGGCCGACTACGAGCCGCTGGCCGAGGGCGTGCAAGCGCTCTCGCGAGGGCTCGAAGCGCTCGCGGACGTGCGCCGAGGCGAGCTGCACGACCTCGTCGAGCCGCTCGAGGCCGACCTGGTACCCGTCGACGACGCCTGGCTGGTCGAGTAGCTGGACGTGGAGCCATCGGAGCGGGCCCGCGCCACGCTGGGACTCGCCGGCAGCCTGACCATGCGGCTGGGCGCCGTGGTGCTCATCGGCGTGTTGCTGCTGTACCTGCGGGTGGTGCTGGTGCCGCTGGTGCTGGCGATCCTGCTCTCCTTCCTGGTGCTGCCCCTCGTCACCTGGCTCACCGCGCGGCGCGTCCCGGCGCTCCTGGCCATCGTGGGGGCCGAGACGATCGCCACCTTGCCCTTCCTGGGCCTGATGGTGGTGTTCACCGCCAGCGCCGGGCCGGTCAACGACGAGCTGGGACGCTACAAGGAGCAACTTCAGGTTCAGGTGTCCGGCGCGGTGGATCAGATCCTCGTGCGGGTGGTGAGCGACGCGCGCCGCGACGAGGTGCGCCGGGCGTTCAACGAGAAGGTGTTGCCCGAGGCGCTGGCTGGCGGCTTCGAGTTCTTCTCGGGCGGCGTGGGAGCCGCCACGCGCACGGTGAGCTCGGTGTTCCTGACTCTGCTCCTGTGCGGCTTCATCCTGGCGGAGGGCCGGCAGTTCCGGGACAAGTTCGCCGCCGCCTACGGTCGCGAGCACCCGCTGCTCGCCTCGCTGGCGGGCATGGGCCACGACGTGCGCGCCTACGTGGTGGCCAAGACCCTGTTGAGCGCGCTGACCGCGTTCTGTGTTTGGGTCTTCCTCGAGCTCAATGACGTGCGCTTCGGTGTGTTCTGGGCGCTCCTGGCCTTCCCACTCAACTTCATCCCGACGGTCGGCGCGGTCGTCGCGTCGGTCCCGCCCATGCTGGTGGCGATGATCGACCCCCAGACCACGGCCTGGGGCGTCGCCGTCGTGGTGATCGGGCTCGGCACCATCAACGGGGTCATCGGCAGCGTGCTCGATCCGCGCTTCGTCGGGCAGGCGGTGAAGCTCTCGCCCCTGGTCGTGTTTCTGTCCATGTTGGTGTGGGGCACGTTGTGGGGCCCCATCGGGATGATCCTGGCGGTGCCCTTGATGGTCTCGTTCAAGCTGGTGTGCGCGCGTGTTCCGGCGCTGGAGCCGGTCGCGGCGCTCCTGCAAGGCTGAGCACGGGGCTGGGCGCGGCGCTGGGCGCGACCGGGGACCTTCGTGAGCCGCGGGGCGAGCTCACGCCGAGGCGGGTGAGTATGCGATGAGGCTTCGCGCGATCGGTCTGCTGCTCGTCGGCGTGGCGCTGGGGGCCGGTGTGGTGGCCCTCGCGCAGCGGAGGGCGCCGGTCGCGGTCCGCCCGGTGACCCCGCGGGGCCCACTGTGGGGCGAAGAGCAGGCGACCATCGAGCTGTTCTCGCGCGCCTCGCCGTCCGTGGTCTCGATCACCGCCGTCGCCGTCTATCGGGACGCGCTCACGCTGAGCGCCACCGCGGTGCCGCGCGGCGCCGGCAGCGGCTTCGTCTGGGACGCGGCCGGTCACGTGGTCACGAACTTCCATGTCGTGGCCGAGGCGTCGGCGCTCCAGGTCACGCTGGAGGACCAGTCGACCTGGCCCGCCCAGGTGGTCGGGGCCGCCGCCGAGAAGGATCTCGCCGTGCTGCGGATCGGCGCGCCGACCAGCCGCCTTCGTCCCATCGATGTCGGCTCCTCGGAGGATCTGCAGGTGGGCCAGCGCGTGCTCGCGATCGGCAACCCCTATGGCCTCGATCACTCGCTCACCGTGGGCGTCGTGAGCGCCCTGGACCGCTCGATCCAGTCGATCGGCGGGCACCTCATCGAGGGCGTGATCCAAACGGACGCCTCGATCAACCCCGGCAACTCCGGCGGCCCGCTGCTCGACAGCGCCGGGCGCCTGGTGGGCATCAACACCGCCATTCAGAGCCCCAGCGGGGCCAGCGCGGGCATCGGCTTCGCGGTCCCGGTGGACACGGTCAACCGGGTCGTCCCCCAGCTGATCCTCCACGGACGCCTGGTGCGCCCGCGCATCGGCGTGCGGGTCGCGAACGACGGCCTGGCGCGGCGCCTGGGGGTTCGGGGCGTGCTGGTGCTGTCGGTGGATCCGGGCAGCCCCGCGGCGCGCGCCGGGGTGCGTGGGACGGGCCGCGACCCCACCGGTGGCGTGGCCAAGGGTGACGTGCTGGTCCGCCTCGACGATCGCGATCTGCGCATCAGCGACGACCTGCTGCTCGAGTTGGAGGACCACGAGCCCGGCGAAAAGCTGGCCCTCACCCTCGATCGCGACGGCCGCCCGGTCGAGGTCGAGGTCACCCTCGAGGCCGCGCCTTAGGAGCCTCCCCACAAACTCCGGACCGAGTGCAGTGCCGGGCTGCCGGTCGAGGCCAAGGCGGGAAGCTGCAGGAATACCAGGGGTATTCGAAGGCTTTCCAACGCAGGCGTCGGCCGGCAGAACGGTGCTGCGCGAAGCGGAGCGATTTTGTGGGGAGGCTCTCAGTCTCGCTTCGGCGCGAAGATGACCCGCACCTCGGCGGTGCAGTCGCCGTGATCGGCCGTGGGCACCTCGCCCAGCACGCGCGCGAGGCACTCTCCGAGGCCGGCGCGGAGCAGGGTCGTCTCGACCACCCGGGCGCCGAAGCGGGCGCCCTCGGGGCTGAGGCTCAGGGTGACGCGCCCCGGGCGCAGCGCGCCGCTCACGGCGCTCGCGTAGCACGCGGCCAGGCCGTCCTCGCGGGCACGCACCGCCCGAGTGAACGTGTCGCGGGCCCGGCAGCCGTCGCCGAAGGTGGGGGCCCGCAGGACGACCCGCACCCGCACGGCTCGGGCGGCGGCGGCGGCGGCGCCGGGGGCGGCGATGGGCACGGTGCGGGTGGAAGGGGTGCCGCGGAAGGCCGCTGGCGCGAAGGGCGGCGGGATGCGCGCGCCAGCGGGCGGCGCCGGTTGGCTGGGATCGACGGTGTGCGGGGTGGGGTCCCAGCCGGCGATGAGCCAGGCGTCCCCGCGGCGCTCGAGCCAGAACTCGATCACGTGGGGGGACTCGTCGAGCCGCACGAGGGCCTCGACCACCAGGCGTCCGTCGATCACGCGCTGACGCCACAGATCCTCGAAGCGATAGTGGTCGGCGCCTTCGAGCAACAGGCGCAGCGGGAAGTCGTCGGGATCGACCTCGCGCGCGAAGCGGTCGCGCAGCGCGTCGGCGGGGTCGAAGGCGTGCTGGGCCAGGAAGTCGATCGCCGCCTGGCTGGGGTCGCTCAGCGCGGGTCCGGCGGCGTCCTCGGCGCCGCACGCTGCCATGAGAGCCACGATCAGGGGCGTCGTCCAGCCCCTCATCGTGGTGCCTCGGTGGCGATCGGGAGCTCGCCGGCGGCGGCTTGCACCGCCTGCAGCAGCGCGACGAGGGGGCCGTGGGCGCCGTCGGGATCGGCCTCGATGACCACCCCGGCAAGCGTGGGGTGGGCGGCGTACAGATCGGCGAGCGCGCCCGCCAGGGCCTCCCGATCGACCGCCCCCGAAGCCCGCGGCAGCGTGCGCGTGTCTTCGCCGACCGCGACGGTCAGGGTGGCGATGTCCTGGCGAACGCGCGCGATCTTGGGCTCGGTCCCGGGGGGGGCGGGCGCGCGCCGCGCGAGGGGCACCTGGCCCGGGCCGCCGTCCTTGCGGCGCACGACCAGCACCAGGGCCTGGGCCCCGGCCTCGGTAGCCCACTCGGCGAGCAGGGCGTGCCGCAGCGCCGAGTCCTCACGGGCCAGCGCGATGGCGACCTGCGGGGTGTAGGTCGCGTGCGCGTCGCGGGCCAGGGTGTGGCGCGTTCCGAGCGCGGCCCGCAGCGCCTCGACCACCCCGTCGCGGGTGTTGGGCACCCGCTGGCCCCCATCGACGTACACCGCGCCCTCGAGGGCCAGCACCAGCACCGCTGCGGTGGGGCGGCCCGACGCGTCCCGACCGGCCAAGCCGCCCGACCAGGGCGGCGCGTCACCTACGATGGGCAGGCCCAGGGGACCGAGCAGCGTCAGCAGCCGGCGCTGCTCCGCGGGTGGGCTGACCGCCGTCACGCGCCAGCTCGACGCGCCGTCGCGGCGCAGGTCGAAGCCGATCGCCGCGGGCCAGCCGTCGACGGCGATGGCCACGTCGCCCGCGAGGTGGTCCCCGGTCAGGCGCCGCAGCTCGGCCACGTGCAAGAACTGGTAGCGCTCGAGGTCCAACTCCGTCGCGAGGGCCAGGCCCTCGATGGCGGCGGGCGCGAAGAGGCGGGCGCGGGCCTCGCGGTCGTAGAGGCCACCGTCGAAGGCCGCCGCCACCACCGCCATCGGCGAGGGGGCGGGCGGCGCGTCGCGCGCGTCGCCGCCGCAACCGGCGTGCAGGCTCAGGCCCGCCAGCAGCGTGAGGGCTGCACGGGGGAGCGCCCATCGGGTAGGATGCCGCGCCGATGGGCGGCGGAGACCGTGAGGAGAAGACATGGCGCCTGGCCTTGCCGAGGCTCGCATCGAGAGCTTCGAGGCGTTCTGGCCCTACTATCTCAGGGAACACGCCCACCCGGTCAACCGCGCGCTGCACGTGGCAGGCACCGGCGCGGCGCTGGCCACCCTGGCCGCGGCGGCCTTCAACCCGCTGCTCCTGCCCTGCGTGCCGGTGGTGGGCTACGCGGCGGCCTGGGTGGGGCACTACCTCGTCGAGAAGAACCGCCCGGCCACCTTCACGTATCCGCTGTGGTCGCTGCGCGGGGATCTGCGCATGTTCAGGTTGGCGGTGACCGGGCGTCTCGGGCCGCAGCTCGACCGAGCCCTGTCCGAAGCATGAACGGCGCGTGGGCGGCGCTGGCGATCGCGTTGGCGATCGCGCTGGTGGGGGCGCTGTGCGCGGCTCGCCGGGCCCTCGTCCGTGGGGCGGCGGACGTGGCGGCGGCGCGGCGTCAGGTGGTCGCGCAGCAGGGGCGCCTCGCAGGTCTGCGGGTGGCGCTGATGGCCCTCGACGCGGACCCGCCCGTGGACCTGGACGCGCTGGTGGCGCGACTCGCACCGCGTGGGGTAGATGAGCCACAAGTTGCCGGATTGATTGACGATTTGCAGGACGTTCGCCATCGACTCCGAGCCGCCGAGCGCGTGACGGTCGCCCTCGTCGGCCGTTGGGCGGCGGCGCGACGGCCGCTCCCGGCGCGGGCGCTGGCGTGGGGGCTGCCCGCGCCCGGGGATGAGCCGCCCGCGTGAGGCCGCGCCTGATCCACAGCGAGCCGGCGCCGTCGAGCGCCCCCCGCCTGCTGCACCGCGACGCCGATCTCGTGGTGGTCGACAAGCCGGCCGGGTGGCTGACGCACCCCGACGGCACCGCGGCCGGTCCCCACGCGCGCCCCGACGTCCTGACCTGGCTGGGCGGCGGCCTGGGCGTGCATCAGCGGCTCGACGTCGACACCAGCGGCGTGCTCGCGTTCAGCGCCTCACCTGCAGGGGCGGCGCGGCTGCAGGGGGCGCTGGCCGATCGGCGGGCCAAGAAGACCTACCTCGCGGTGGTCGAGGGCACGCCGCCAGCGGCCGAGGGGCGGTTGACGGGGGCGGTGCCCGAGGCCCCCGGGCTGCCCGCCGAGACGGCTTGGCGCGTGCGCCGCGCGGGCCCGGGCTGGACGCTGGTCGAGGCCCACCCGCTGACCGGGCGCACGCACCAGATCCGGGCCCACCTGGCCCAGGCCGGGTGCCCGGTGCGGGCCGACGCGCGCTACGGCGATCCCCTCGATCTGCGGGCGCCGCGCCTGCTCTTGCACTGCGCTCTCTTGGACCTGGGCGACGGCGCGCGCTTCGAAGCCGAGGCGCCGCCCGAGCTCGCCCGCTACCTCGGCGCGCCGCCCGAGGCGACTCGCGCGGGCCTGGCGGCCGATGCGGACACGACCTGCCACCGGCTGCTGGACGGCGCCGCGGACGGCTGCCCGGGCTGGGCGGTCGATCGCTACGGCGACTGGCTGTGGGTCCAGCACGACGCCGGCACGCCGCTCCGGCCCCTGCCGCCGTCGCGCGGGGTCTACACCGTGCGCGCCGAGCGGGACCGCTCCCGCGGCGGCCAGCCCGCGCCGGCGCTGACCGCGGGTGAGCCGGCCCCCCAGCCCCTCGAGGTCCGCGAGCACGGCGTCCGCTACCGCGTGCGGCTCGGCGAGCACCTGTCGACCGGCCTCTTCCTGGATCAGCGGCCGCAGCGGGCCTGGCTGGCCCGCCACGCCGAGGGCCTGCGCGTGCTCAACACCTTCGCCCACGCCGGCGGCTTCTCGGTCGCGGCGGCCGTCGGCGGCGCGCGCACGGTGAGCGTCGATCTGTCCCGGGCCTGGCTGGACCGTATCCCGGAACAACTCGCCGCCAATGGGGTCGATCCGGCGGGGCACGACGCCATCTTCGGCGACGTCTTCGATTGGCTGGGGCGCCTCGCGCGCCGCGGGGAGCGCTTCGAACTGGTGATCCTGGATCCGCCCAGCACGAGCGTGGGGTCGAAGAAGCGGCGCTGGTCGGCGGCGCGCGACTATGCCGATCTCGTCCGCCTCGCCGCGCCGCTCGTGGCCCCGGGCGGGCGCCTTTGGACGGCCACCAACCACCGTCAGCTGACGCCGGCGCGCTTCGCCCGGCAGGTGCGCGGCGGGCTGCCCGAGGGCGCCTTCCTCGAGCGGGTCTGCGCGCCGCCGATCGACTTCCCCTGCGACGACGCGCCCGCGCCGGTGAAGACCTTCGTATGGAGACTGCCATGATCGAGCCCGAGGAGGCCGCGCTGGCGGTCCGGCAACAACGCACCCGCCTGCTGCTGCTGGTGGGCATCGTGGTGGCGCTCGGGGCCTCGATCGTGATGCACCTGAAGCTGGCCGCGCGGCGCAACGCGGCCGAGGCCGGGGAGACCGAGGGCCCCGCTGCGCGGGTGCGTGGCGCGCTGGCCGACGCGGACCGTGCCGTGATCAACCGCGATCTGGGCGCCGCCTGGACGGCCCTCGAGGAGGCGCGCGGCCTGCTCGACGAGCTGATCGTCGCCGAGCCGCGCAACCCGGATCTGGGCCGGGCGCGCATGGTGGTGGCCCGGCGCCTCGCCAACGTCGCGCTCGAGCGCGGGCAGGGCGACGTGGCGCTCGATCACCTGAAGGACGCCTATGAGCGCGCGGCCGGCCTGCACGACGCCGATCCGGCCAACGACCGGGCGCGCAACGATCGGGCTCAGGTCGCGCGGGTGCTCGCGGAGTCTTTGCGCGCCCTGCCCGATCCGGCCGGGGCGGCGCAGGTCGCCGAGGACGCCGCGCAGGCCATCGAGGGGTCCGTCAACGGCCTCAATCCGAACGCGGCGCTGCGTACGGCGCTGTCAGACCTCTGGCTCGACGCGGCCCGCGGGCACGCGGCGCTCCAGGCCGAGGGGCCCGCGCGGGCCAATCTGGCGCGGGCCACCGAGCAGGCCTTCGCCGCCGTGCCCCGGGCCGAGGATCCCGTCGGCGCGCAGGCGCGGCTGTATGGCGTGCTGATGACGGCGGCCGAACTCTGCGCCGGGCTGCTGGACGAGGGCAACGCCGAGGCCTATGAGCGGCAGGCGGTGACGGTCCTCGAGACCCGCGAGCGCCTCGAGGCGGCCGCCACCGATCTGCCCCGCCTGAGGGCCGCGCTGCTCGTGCGGCTCTCGGACCGGGCCCTGAAGCTCGGCCGGCCGCAGCAGGCCAAGGAGGATCTGGAGCGCTCGTTGGCGCTGCGGCGCTCGTGGGCCGAGAAGCAGCCGGGCGACGCGGCCCTCATCATGGACGTGGTGCGTGGCTACAACCACATGGGCGCCTTCCACTCGGAGGCGGAGCGGGACGCCGACGCCCTGACGGCCTACGCTCAGGCGGTCGCGTGGTCCGAGAAGCTGACCGGTGGCGGGGGCCGCCTGCGCGTGCTCAGCCTGGGCAACTACAGCCAACTGCTGGGGCGGCTGGACCGTACGCGCGAGGCGCGCGCCGAGGCGGCGAAGGCCTATGAGGCGGCCTGCGCCCTGCGCGACGGCGATCCGCAGGCCGATCTCGACGCCGCGGTGGCCGGGCTGCGCTACGCGCGGCTGCTTCGGGCGCGGCCGGGCGCCGACAAGAAGAGGGCGCGCGCCGTCACCGAGGCCGAGCAGGCGCGGGCACGCGGCTGGGTCGGGGACAAGGATCTCGTGCGCTACAAACAGACCGTGGAGGGCTTGGACGCGTTGGCGGGGGAGCTTCGCTAACCACGGCCCCGGGCCAGGGCTCAGTCGGCCGCGCAAGCTCCCGTCTCGGCGTCATCTTCCTTGACGCAGCGCGGGGTCTCCGCGGGGCAGTCGAGGTCCTCGCGGCAGACCGAGCCGTCGTCGATGACGCAGGTGTTGTCGGCAGCGCAGACCGGGGTCTCGGCGGGGCACTGCGCCGCGCCGACGCACGCCACGCAGCTGCCGCGCACGCGGCCCTCGGCCAGGTGGCAGGCCGGCCGGGGCGCCTGGCAGTCCAGGTCGGCCTCACAGGCGATCGGCACGTCGGTCGAGGCGGTGCAGTTGCCCTCGACCGTGCACAAGGGCGTGCTCTCGCCGCAGTCACGCTTGCGTACGCACTGAACGCACAGGCCGGTCTCGCCCTCGACCTCGTGCAGGCAGCGCGGGGGGCCGAAGGCGCAGTCGCGATCGGTGTCGCAATCGAGGATCAGGCCGCCGCCCGCGCCCGGCATGCCGCCCATGCC
>CALBMW010001091.1 GCA_937896275.1 uncultured Myxococcales bacterium | reverse complement strand
ATTCCATGCGGCACTCGTTCGGAGTGAGGCTCTACGCGCAGACGCGGGACCTTCGAATCGTGCAACGCGCGTTGCACCATGCCAGCGTGACGACGACGGAGCTGTACACGCGCCTGGCGGACGATGGGCTGGAGCGGGCGCTGGAGGCGATGTAGGCCCGGCCCCCCGGGACAACGGGGCCGGCGTCAGGCCGCCTGCTATGGATGGTCCGCCGCCAGGGGCAAGGTCATCTGCCCCCCTACTCTGCCGGTCTGACCAAGCGGAAGCCGACGAAGTCGAGGGCTTGCTCGGGTGGAAACGGTCGTCTGAGCCTTGTGGTGGAGTGCCCGGAGTCCAGGTCCCACGAACCACCGCGCGTGCTGCGAAACCTTGGGACGTCAGCGTTCCACGGGGAGCCATCGACGGGGGCACCGGTGTAGTCATCATGGTAGGAGTCGGCCATCCACTCGAAGACGTTCCCAGCGAGGTCGCAGAATCCGTTCACGACGCCTCTTGAGCAAACAGGCCCGGTGCCGAAGAACCCACAGCCCAACTCGCCCCCGGGTTCCGTAATCACAGCGTGCCGGCAGTCAGCCGGCTCGCTACCCCACGGGAACTGCCGACCATCGCCGGCCCTGGCGGCAAACTCCCACTCTGCCTCGCTGGGTAGACGGGCTCCGCGGCCCAGCCAAGCTGAGAAGTCGTGTGCATCCTGCCATGTGACACAAGCAGCCGGGTGGTCAGCGCGACGAAATACGTCGGCCACTGGCGGCGGACGTACGTTCAGTCGATCCCGGCACACGTCGAAGCGGCGGTCCTGGCACGCCCCGGCCTCAACGCAGCGATCAAACTGGGCGTTGGTCACAGGCGCTCGGATCATCGCGAATCCAGGAACCGCGACTCGGTGGACGGGCATCGCGCGTGGCTCCCCGCCGCCCATGTCGAAGTTGCCGCCCGGCACCCAGGTCCACAGGAGTTCAGCCTCTATCGCCGAGCGGCAATCCTCGTCCACGACCGCGTCGCAGTCGTCGTCCACGCCGTCGCACGTCACGTCGTCGCCTGCCGGCTGACAGTCGGTCCCGTCGCTGGCAGCGTCTTGTGCCGGCTGGGTTGCGTCAGCAGCCAAACCGCCTCCGCCCTCCCCGGCATCCCCGCCGGCCGCGACGCAGGCCCCGCTCACGCAAGCGCCACTCTTGCAGTCGGTGCTGCCCTCGCAGGGTTGGGCCGTCAGCCGGTCGACGCAGCCCATGGTCAACAGGGTGATCACGAGACTGAGGCACCCTGGCGTCAACGGGCGCCCACCGCGAGCGGCGTTCCCCTCTGATGGCATGGTCGTGGGGGGGACCAGCATGCTCAACGGCTGGACCGAGCAAGTCGAAACCCCAGGGCATGGTCGCGGTACTCGGGGCCAACCAGGGGCGTGCGATGCGGCGCCCGCGCGCGGGTCACGTCATCGAGGTTCCACCCGCCCCCGCGGCCCATCCGCATCTGGCCTGATGGCGCAACTTCGGGGCCCGATGGATCGACGGCTACAGCAGTCGGGTAGGCATCGTAGACGTCCCAAGTCCACTCAACGACGCTTCCCAGCATGTCGAAGAGGCCCCATGGGTTCGGTCGCTTGGTACCGACGGGCTGTGGACCGCACGTGACGATGTCCGGATACTGTCGCTCGGGCCAACTCGAGCAATCGGCGGCGCCGGGGTACTCAGCGCGGGAGTTCCCACCATACGATGCGATCGGGTCGAGCTCGGGCGCGTCACGGGCACCTCGCACGGTGAGGTCGCCGTTGTAGGTGTCGGTCACCGTGCCCGCGCGAGCGGCGTACTCCCATTCGGCCTCGGTGGGTAGCCGGTACCCGTTCGCGCCACGGTTCCATCGCACGTCCGTGCCGTTGACGTCATATGCTGGCACGAGGCCTTCGCTGACCGACAAGGCGTTGCAGAAGCTCACCGCCTGGAACCAGCTGATCGTCTCGACCGGGCAGTCATCGCCGCAGCCTGGGTATGCCGAAGGCCGCGTCGCAATCAGCGCGAACCACTGGCCCTGGGTGACCTCGGTCTGCGACAGCAGGAACCGTGAGATGGAGACCCTCACCTGCCCTCCGTCGGGGCCATGCTCGTCCGCCAGGCCCTCACCGGCCGGGCTGCCCATGAGGAACTCTCCGCCCGGGATGGCGACCATGGCTGGTCTAGTAGGCGAGGCTGGCGTCGCCGGCAGCACGGGTGGGCGAGCGACGCGGAAGCCTGTGCCGTCTGCGCGCAGGCTGGGCGCGTCTCCGCCGCGGCGCGCGGCGCGCAGGAGCCCCTCATCGCTGCGCCAACCGCCGCCTCGAAGGACCCGGTGTTCGGTCGCCCCTTGCTCGGTTCGGGCGCTTCCGTCCGTCGGTGCCTCGTCATAGGGCCCGCTCCAGTCCTCGACCCATTCCCACACGTTGCCCGCCATGTCGCAGAGCCCCTGCGCGGTGTTCCCCGCGAACCTCGAGCACGTCGGCCGCGTCGAGTTGGCTCCGCAGCCGGCCCCCCCCGCGTTCGGGTCATCGGCCACCGCACGCTCGCAGGTCGGCGGGGCGTCTCCCCAAGGGTAGTTCTGGCTGTGACCGCGGCTCCGGGCGGCGTACTCCCACTCGGCCTCGCTCGGCAACCGCCCACCGGCCCATGCGGCGAACGTCACAGCCTGCGCCCAGTCGACGCAGTTGACGGGATGGCTACCGCGATCGGCGAGGCCCCAGTTGCAGGCATCGCCAACGTCAGGGACCCCGCACACGCCCGCGCTTACGCACGCCGCGTACTGGTCCACCGTGACCTCGGTGCGAGACAACTCGAAGTCGGGCACGTTCACGGCGCGGACTGGCCGCTCGTCATCCTCGCCTGCTTCCGTGCCCATCACGAACTGGCCACCCTCGATGTGGACCCACTTGATTCCAGCATGGGATCGGGCTACGCGAAAGCCCAGGCGACTGTCGCGCTCGGAGGGGGGCCCCCCGTAGCGCCTCGTCACGACAAGGGCACCCCCCGCGACGCTGCTCCAACTGCTGCCCCGATACACTCGATCGTTGGTCGGCCCTGGCTCCGTTCGTGCGCTCCCATCCGTGGGTGCCAGGTCGGGGCGTCCGTACCAGTCCTCCACCCACTCCAGAACATTTCCTGCCATGTCGCACAGCCCCTGTGCCGTATTCCCAGGCGGCTTCGAGCACGACGGCCCCGTGGTGCCCAATCCACAGCCGTCCCCCCCCACGAGTAGATCACTCATCACGGCCCGCTCACAGGTCGCCACTGCGTCTCCCCATGGATACAACTGCTCCTGCCCGCGGCTGCGCGCCGCATACTCCCACTCAGCCTCGCTCGGCAGTCGTCCACCTACCCACACAGCAAAGGTGGCTGCCTGTGCCCAGTCGACGCAGTTGACGGGGTGGTCACCCCGGCCCGCGACGCCTCGGTTGCAGAGGCCACCCACGTCGGACGCGGTGCAGGCCCCCTCGGCCACGCACGCCGCGTACTGGTCCACCGTGACCTCGGTACGGGCAACTTCGAAGGTCGGCACGTCAACGGCATGCACCCCATGTTCCGCGCCGCCGGCCACGTAACGGCCACCCGCGACGCAAACCCACTCCACGCCTGCGACACCTTGCGCCGAATCTTCGTCGGTCACCCCATCACAGTCGTCGTCCGCACCATCGCAGTCAGCGTCGTCGGTGACCGCCTCGCCCGGCGCGCAGGAGTCCCTGACTTCGCCGCCCACGCACGAGGTGTGGCCGGTGGCGGCGCAGGCGCCTACCCCGCAGTGCGTCTCCAATGGCTGGTAGGCCTCGTCCACCTGGCCGTCGCAATCGTCGTCCACGCCGTCGCACGTCGCGTCGTCGCCTGCCGGCTGACAGTCGGCCCCGTCGCTCGCAGCGTCGTTACCCCCGGGCTGGCCTGCGTCTGCGGGCGGGCGGGCTCGGCCCTTGTCGACGTCCATCCCGCCGGCCGCGACGCAGGCCCCGCTCACGCACACGCCGCTCCTGCAGTCGGCGCGGTCCACGCAGGGTTGGGCCGTCAGCCGGTCCACGCAACCGGTGGCAGATAGGACGATGGCAAGCGCGAGAGGCCTGCCCATCACCACGCGCCTTGCAGTGTCAGGGACTCTGGCCCGAAGGTCACCGCCATCCTCGACGATCCCTCCCCTTCGTCCGGCCAGAGGAGGACCAGCGCGCCCGCAGCGAGCAGTGTCCCGCCAAGGGCATAGCCCGTGATGGCCAGAGTCTCGTCGGTGTCGATTCGGCTGTTGAGCCTTTCGCGCGCCGGGTCATCGTCGGTCTGGAGGCCCTCGCCCTCCGAGTGCGCGTCGAAGGCCGCGACGTGGAACGCGGCGCCCGCACCGGCGGCCGCGACGCCGAGGCCGACCGCTGTCCAGCCTGCGATGGTCATCCAGCCTTCCCCGGCCCGCACGGGCTCGACCCCTCGCCGCGCCACACCGTCGCCCGGCTCTTGCGGCATGGCCCCGCTCGGCGCAGCGGTGGCAGCGATGCACGCCGCGCGGACATCGTCCAGCCCGGCGTGAGCCTTGACCACGCGACTCGCCTCGTCCGCGCGGCTGGTGGCGACGGTCAGGTACTCCTCGAAGTCCTCCTGTGCGTCGCAGGCGCGCCCCAACTCCTGGGTCGATCGCGCCAGATTGTAGAGCGTGGGCGCGATGAGCGCGTGTCCCGGCCCCAGGGAAGCGAACGCGGCCCGGAACAGAACCCGCGCGCGCGCCGCGTCGCCCGCCTGGAAGGCCTCGACGCCCTGTCGATACAGCGCGGGGCCATCGATGCCCTGGGCGAGGGCGATCGGCGGGAGCAGCAGGGACGCGATGGAGAGGGCGCGGGCGCACCCGAGGGCTGACGTCATGACCACTCCCGAGGGCTCACCGGGGTACCACGCGGCCGGCGACGCAACGCTCGTCGACGTCGGGCACGCGGCAGGCGCGGACCTTGTTCACCAGCTCGGCGTCGGCGGCCCTGCCCATGCGGCGCAGGGCGTCCGTGGCGCGGCTGCACTCGCACCGGCCGACGGCGCCGAGCACCTCGACGCCGCCGGCCTGGGCGGGCGGTGAGTGTGGGCGCGCGGGGAACGGTTGGGCCTGCCTGGCGCTCGGACGAGCCCGCGGCTCAGGGCGCCGAGGGGGCGGCGCCTCCCTGGGCACGCCGGCAGGCTCCGGCGATCGCGCGGCCGAGGCCTTCGGGCTTGTGCAGGCGGAGACCTCCACCTCGAGGCCCTGCGCCTCGGCGGCTCCGCCGGAGAGGGCGGCGACGGTGGCGAGCGCCGCGCGGGCTTCGTCGCATCGCCGGCCTTCGAGGGCGCGCCGCACGGCTAGCACGGCCGCGGGCAGGCCGGCGTCGCGGCAGGCGTTCATCCGCGCCTCGAGATCCATCGGCTCGGCGGTCGCATCGGGGATGGCGCGCAGCGTTCGGGCCGCGTCGAAAGCGACGGCACAGCGGCCCTCCGACAGCGCGCGCTCCAAGGCCTCGCGTGCCTCGCTCGCGCGCGCGCCCCAGCAGCGCGCCACGCCGCCCCGGTGCATGGCGACGAAGGTTGCCTCGGCCCCGGGCTGGTCGCTGAGGCGCGCAAGCTCCGCGGCAGCATCGGCGCAGGCGCGCTGCTCCAACGCTGCCACCAGCTTCGCCGCGATCCGCTGGATCTCCGGCGACGCCCTCCGGGTCACGGTAGCGGGCGCGGGGCTGACGTCGCTCTGTCGCAGCGCGAAGGGCACGGCGACGGCCGCTCCGATGACCACCAGGATGACCGCCCCGGCGATGAGCCTGCGCGGTCGCCCCTTCCCTCGAGCGCTCGAGCCGATCTCGCCTGCGCCTTCGCCCAGGGTGCCGGCGGACGCGGACGGCGGGACGCGTGGCACGGTAGCCCTCGCGAAGCCGTCGTTGAGAGGGGTTGGCTCCGCCGCGCGTGCGACCGGGCCGACCTCGCCCGTGGCGCGGGGTGCCTCCACCTCGCTCGCTGCCCTGAAGGCCTCGTTCAGCGCGCGCATCGACGGGAAGCGCGCCTCGGGGGCCTTGCTCAGCGCCTGGTGCACGACCGCCTCGAGGGCGGGCGCGCGGCGATCGCCGCCCAGCGCGCCCAACGGCGGCGGGGGCGCGTTGAGTTGCTGCATGATCACCGACAGCGGCTGCGCCCCGCCAAAAGGCCGGCGCGCGGTGAGCATCTCGAACAGCATCACCCCGACGGCGTAGACGTCCACGCGGGCATCCAAGGGGGTGTCGCCCGACGCGCCGCACTGCTCCGGGGCCATGTACTCGGGCGTGCCCAGCACCAAGCCCGTGCGGGTCCTCAGGCCGCCGTCGATCCGCGCGATGCCGAAGTCGATGACCTTGGCCAGGGGGCGCCCGTCGGGGGTCCGCGTGAGCAACACGTTGCCCGGCTTCATGTCTCGGTGCACGACGCCGGTCTGGTGCGCCTCCTCGAGTGACTGCGTGATGTCATCCAGGATGAGCGCGACCTGCTCGGCGCGCAGGGCGCCACGGCTCAGCGCCTGATCCAGCGCTTCGCCCTCCACCAACTCCATCACCATGAAGGCGATGTTGGCCAGGGGCCCCTGCGCGCCGACGCCGTAGTCGAACACTGTCACCGTATGCGCGCTGCGCAGCCGCGACATGGCCCGCGCCTCGCGCTCGAACCGGGCACGCTCCTCCGGGGTCGCGGTCAGGGAGGACTGGAGCACCTTCACGGCCACCTCGCGGTCGAGCCGAAGGTCGAGGCCGCGGTAGACCGCGCCCATGCCGCCGCCCCCGACCCAGCCCACCAGGACGTAGCGCTCCTCGATGGCGTAGCCCAGCAGGGGAGCGTGGCACGCGATCGAGCCGTCGCCGAGCACCGCGGTCGGTACCCCGTGAAGGTGATCCACCCCACAGACCGCGGCGGGGCCGTCGAGCGGGCGCTGGCAACGGGGGCACGCGTGCATCGTGGTCATCCGGGTTCCGCGGTGGCACCCTAGCACGCGGCGAGCCCGGTGGCCGCAACAAGGCGGGCGCGGAGCCCGGCGCCATGGCCGGCGAGCATCGCCCTGGCGGCCTCAGGTCCGCCATGGTCAAACGCAGATTCCTGTCGTAGCCTGGGCGCATGAATGCGAACCCCTCTCCCATGATCCCTGGCGTATCTCTGGGCGCCGAGTTGGGCCGCGGTGCCGCGGGCGTGGTCTACGCGGGGACGCTCGACGACCACCGCCCGGTCGCAGTCAAGCTCGTGGCGGCGGGGCCCGCCCATGTTCAGCTGGTCGAGCGCACCCTGCAGGAGGGGGCGTTCGTTTGGAGCCTGAACCACCCCCATGTCGTGCGGGTCTTGGATTTCGGGATGGCCGGCGCCCAGGCCTACATCGTCATGGAGCGGCTGCGCGGCGAGACCTTGCACGCGCGACTCGTGCGAGGGGGCGCCATGACCCGGGCTCAGACGCTGGCGGTTGCGCGCCAGATCGCCTTCGGCTTGGCAGCGATCCATGCGCGGCGGGCCGTCCATCGCGACCTGAAGTCCGACAACGTCTTCCTCTGCAATGACGGCGCGATCCCCGACCACGTGAAGCTGCTGGATCTGGGCATCGCGCGCTTGGCCGACGCTGATGCGGCTCGGGGTGTGCACACGGCGCAGGGCTTCGTCTTCGGCACCCTCGGCTACATGGCACCCGAGCAGGTCCGCGGCGAACGGGTGGACGCGCGCGCCGATCTCTTCGCGCTCGGGGCGGTGCTGCTCGAGTGCTTGGGCGGTCCCTTGCCCTACCTGGCCGCGACCGTGCGGGAGTCGCTGCTCGCCGCGGCCACCGCCGACGTGCCGCCCCACATCCCCCCCTTCATCGACCCGGACGTCGCCGATTTGCTTCGGAGTCTGCTCGATCCCGATCCCGCTCGGCGCCCCGATGGGGCGGTCGCCGTCCTCGAGCGCATCGACCGGCTTCGGGGCGCCCGCGCGTCGGGCTTCGGCAGCACCACCGTGGCGCTCGGAGGGGAGACCGTCGCGGTCGGCGATCTGCACCTGCCCACGCTGGGCGATCTACTGGACCACCGGCGCTTCCGGGAGCGGCTGGTCTTCGCCATCGCGCGCCTCTTCCGTCCGGGACACATCCCCGCCGATATCAGCGCACTGATGAGCGCGGCCAACGAACTCTCCGCACGCCAGGATGGGATGGGCCAGCGGTCCGCAAGCGCGCGCGCCCTGGCAGATGCCTGTGCCTGCGACCTCGGCGAGCGGGCCCAACGCTTGCGCGCCGCGCGGGATGCGTTGGCAGCGCAAAGCGAAGCGCGCCAGCGCAGCGCCCTGAACCTCACGCTGGCGCTGATGCGCCTGGCCGACGAGCTGGGCGATCTCGATCGCGCCTATGTCGAGCGTTACCGGGAGATCGAGCGGACGCAGGCCGAAGCGGCCGCGCAGGCGAACGAGCGGGGAGATGCTCTCGACTTGGACGGTCTCTATGGTCAGCACGCACGCGCGCTTCTGGCCGAGCTCGAGTCGCTCGAGCGACAGCGAGGCGCGGTGCTCGCGCGGCAACACGAGGTGAGGACCGCGTTGGCCGCCAGCGAGGCCGACGTGGCGGATCGGCAGCAGCAGCGCATCGAGCTGGAACGGTCCCTGCTGCTGGTGGAAGCGGAGCGACGCACCCACCTCTTCGCGTTGGAGTCCAGGGCGCGGGACGCCGAGGACGACGAGGCCCGGCTCGAGCGCGCCATCGAACACCACTACCTTCGCCTGGGCGTGGCCCTTCAAGCGTCGCTCGCGGCGGAGTGACCGGTCCTTCGGGGGCGACATGAACGCTCGAGGGCAGAGGGGTCAGCCACAGACCGCTGCGCCAGGTGTCAGGGCTGTTGTCGCCTGTTCTTGGTGTCGCTATCCGGGTCCGCACAGATGGTGGGACCAACGTGACAACACGAGACGAAGCTCCTCCAGTGCAAGGGAGGATGGGCCGTTCCAACCGCCTCCACCACCCTCGAAATCATGCCTACATATCACACATTGCGGGACGCCCCGCGACCCTGAGCCGCGAGCAACCACGACGCGGCTGGCACGATCGGGCACCGAGCCGACCTGACCACGACGACGCGCTGCCAGAGCCCGCCGCCTACCGGGGCGTCACGACCCCCCGAACCCCGGCACCCGCCCCTGCAGCCGCCCCTGCAGCGCCTCGCACCGCAGCTTTAGCCCCGTCACGGTCTGGTACAGCGCCTGCGCCTCGTCCTCGCCCAGCGCGTCGAGCTGCTCGAAGTCGGCGAACAGCGCGTCGTCGTCGAAGCGGCGCAGGGCGCGGATGGTCTTCACGAACGTCGGCAGCGCGGGCCGCCCGCCGCCGCGCTTCGGCGCCTTCGCCTTGACCTTGCGCGCCTCGGCCTCGAGCTGCTTGACGGTCCAGCCCTTCTCCTCGGCCTTGGTCAGCAGCCGCTGCTGGTCTCGCTCCCGCAGCGGCAGAACCGCCCACACGTGGGTCGGCCCGAGGTGTTTCGTTGACGAAACAGCGGCAACCCGCTGCATCAGCTCGTACGTCGCCACTGTGCGGTAGAGGCCAGCGGGGCTCATCGGGAGGTCCGGGTGTTCGGCGAGCTTGCGCAGCGACGCGTCCTTCGCGCCGCGGTCGTGCAGCACGCTGATGTCGCCGCCGTAGAACTTCGCGACGATGAGCGCGCCCACCTCGC
>CALBMW010001090.1 GCA_937896275.1 uncultured Myxococcales bacterium | reverse complement strand
CACGCGGCCGACGCAGCCCTGGCCGAGCTGGCCGTCGAGCGGGCTCGTGCCGCGGCCGATGCCTCTGCGCTGAGCCGCGCCCTTGCCGATCTCGCGCAGCTCGAGGCCGAGTTCGACGCCGTGCGGGCCGAGCTGGCCGAGCGCCGCGTGGCCGACCGACGCCTCGAGGCGGTGACGACGCGCTTCGACACGGCGCGGACCGAGATGGGCGCCGAGGTGGATCGGCTGCGTCACGAACTGCAGGCGGTCGGGGCCACGGCCGAAGACGAGGCCGAGCTGGTCGTCGCGCGCGACGCCGCCCGCGACGCCGCGGGGCGCGTCGTGGCGGCGCTCGACGGGCTGGTGCGGCGACAGATGGCGGACTGGGAGGCCGAGATCCCCCCGTCCGGCGCGAGCGAGGCCGTGCTCGGCGCGTGGCTGGATGCAGTGCAGGCCGCGGTCGAGCGGGTCGACGAGGCCCGCGCCGTCCAGGGTGCCGCGCTGTCCGAGGCGCAGCGTCGCCTCGAGTTCACCGAGCGCCGGGCTCGCGAGCTGGCCGAGGCCTTGGGCGTCCTCGAAGGCGACCGGGCCGCGCCCCCCGCTCCCTCACCCCTGCCCGCGCCTTTGGCCGACGCCGACGAGCGTGTACGGCGACTCGAGGCGACGCTCGCCGCCGAGCGCGCCCTGCGCGCCGACGAGCGGGCCGAGATCGAAGCGCTCGGGGCCGCGGCCGAGCGGGCGCTGGGCGCGCACGCCGAGGTCGCCTTTGCGCTGAGGACGGCCCGACGGGAGGCCGCCACGGCCCGCCTGGGGCGCGCCGCCGCCGAGGACGCCAGCGCCCGCCTCGAGGCCGAGACCGCGCTGCGGGATGCGCGCGTCGCCGATCTGGAGGCGATGCTGCACGACCAGAACCGGATGCAGGGCCTGCTGGCCGAAGCCCTCGAGGCCGCCGAGTCTGCCCGGGAGCAAGCCGACCACCAGCGCCGACTGGCGGATGAGAACCTGCGCCTGCTTCGGACTGAGTTCGAGCGCCCGCGCCCGCCCGCCCCGTGATCTGCCGCCGCTGCGGCGCCGACGCCCGGGATGCCGACGGGTGCCCCGGCTGCGGACTGGACCTGACCGCCTTCATCGCCGAGGCCGAGCGTCGCCGGGCCCTGGCCGACGGGCTGCCGGTCGATCGGCGTCAGCCCCACCGGCGCCGCCGCTCGCCCTCGCTGGGATCGCTGCGCCGCGCGGGCCGCGTGGGCGTGGTCCTCGTCACGCTGCTGCTGCTCGCGACCGGCCTGGTGGCGGGCATGCTGGCGCGCAACGCGTGGCTCATCGCGTCGCTGCAGGCCTCGGCGCACGCCATCGTCGACGCGCGCCACTACCGCCACATCGACGAGGACGCGATGCGGGCGGCGATCGGGCGCTGGGCGCAGGGGGGGGACGCGACGTCCAGGCCGGACTGGGTCGAGGTGCGCATCCGAGGCGACGGATCGTGGCGGCGCCGCCACGATCCCGAGGCCGCGCTCGCGCAGCTGGCCGGCGCCGGTGCGGGCGTTTCGGGCGAGATGGCCTTCCGCGCGCGGGTCGAGGTGCAGACCCTGGGCCTGCGGCGCCGCGCGGTCATCGAGGCCAGCGGCGCCTTCGAAGCGACCCCCGTCGGCTACTCCGAGACCGCGAGCGATGCGCCCTTCGGGCTGCTCCAGGCCGATGACCCCGGCCCCGGCGAGGGCCCGCGACGCCCGCACAAGGCGGACGAGCCCGAGGTGCGCGCGCTGCTCGACGCGACGCGCGCCCTCAAGGGGCTGGAGGCTTCAGTCACGCCCGCGAGGCGCACCGCCGCCCGCGAGGCCGCCACGGCGCTGCGGGGCTGGGACGTGGAGCGCCACGCCGCCGCCGTGCTGCGCTTCGGGCCCGAGGCGCCGGCCCGGGTGGCCGCCCTCGCCGGCCTGCTCCTGGGCCTGCACGCCGCCACCGCGCCAGACGCCAGCGCCGCCACACGGGCCGCCTACCTGGGCGCTCGACGCGTCGCCCTGGTCCCGATCGCCGACATGCTGGCCCGCGCCGGCGTCCTGGTGCCCTTCGCGGACGCGCCCACCACGGTTGACCCGCCGCGCTCGCCCCCCGACAATCCAGCGCCATGAAGCTCTCGACCCGCTGTCGCTATGCGACCCTCGCGCTCTTCGACATCGCCTTTCACGTTGAGGGTGAGCCGACCCAGGTGCGCCAGATCGCCGAGCGGCAGGGCATCCCGGCGCGCTTCCTGGAGCAGATCTTCCAGGACCTCAAGCGCGCCGATCTCGTCGACGGCAAGCGCGGGCGCAACGGGGGGTATTTCCTACGTCGCCCGCCCGAGCAGATCACCCTGCGAGACATCATCAAGGCCACCGACGGGCCGGTCGAGGTCAGCTTCTGCATGGGTGAGGACGACCAGCCCACCCACCGCGCCTGCCCCCGCAACAGCCGGTGCATCCCGGCGGTGGTGTGGACCGAGATCGCCGCCCGCATGGCCGAGGTGCTCGACGAGTACACGGTCGCCGATCTGGTCAGGCGCGCCTTGGAGGCCGGGCTCAACCGCGGTGAGCCCGGCTACATGTACTTCATTTGATTGGGATCTCCAGCCCTTCGCCCGTCCGCCCCGAGCTGCCTGACGGCGTGCTGGCGGCCCTGCGCGCGCACGGCGAGCGCGACTGGCCGCGCGAGGCGTGCGGGCTGGTGGTGATCGACGCCTCGGGGTGCCTGGCGGCGCGGCCGGCGCGCAACCTGCTCGACGCGCACGACGCCTTCCTGCTCGATCCCGCGGCGCTCCTGAGCGCCCGCCGTGCCGGGGAGATGCCCGTCGCCATCTACCACTCTCACTGCGACGCGCCGGCGACCCTCAGCGCGCGCGATCACGCGGCCGCCCGCATCGGCGACGCCCCCGCGTGGCCCGGCGTGGACCACCTGATCGTCGAGGTGCGCGCGGGGCGCGCCGGCGCCACCCGCCGCTATGGCTGGTGCCCGGAGGCCGCCGCCCTCGTCACCGTGGGGGACCGATGAACCCCGGGAGCCTCGACGATCGCCTCGAGGAACTGCGGCGGGGCCTGCGCGCCCTCGATCGCGTGGTCATCGCCTACTCGGGCGGCGTCGACAGCGCCTTCCTGCTGTCGGTGGCTGTCGAGACGCTCGGCGAGCGCGCGGTGGCGCTGACCGCGGTCTCGCCCAGCTACCCGCCCCACGAGCTCGTCGCCGCCCGAGAGTTCGCCGCGCGCGTCGGCGCCCGCATGATCGAGGTCCAGACGCACGAGCTCGACCGCCCGGGCTACCGGGCCAACGCGGGCGACCGCTGCTACCACTGCAAGGCCGAGCTCTTCGACGTGGCCGCGCTCGAGGCCGCCCGTCGCGATCTGGGTCAGCTCTGCTACGGGGCGATCCCGGACGATCTCGGGGATCATCGGCCCGGCATGACCGCCGCGTCCGAGCGCGGTATCCGAGCCCCGCTGATCGACGCCGGGCTCAGCAAGGCGGACATCCGCGCGCTGTCGCGGCGGATGGACCTGCCCGTGTGGGACAAGCCCGCCGCCGCCTGCCTGTCGAGCCGCTTTCCGGACGGCACCGAGGTCACCGCCGCGCGCCTGGGCCAGATCGATCGGTGCGAGACCGCCCTGCGGGCCCTGGGCCTACGGCAGTTTCGCGCGCGCTTCCATGGCGATCTCGTGCGCGTCGAGATCGCGCCCGACGAGCTGCCACGGGTGCTCGTCGACGCCACGGTGCGCGAGGGCATCGTGGGCGCGGGGCGCGCCGCCGGCTTCCGCTTCGTCACCCTCGATCTGGAGGGCTACCGCGCCGGCGGAGCGAACCTGGCTTTGGTCACCATCGGGGGGTGATCCTCAGGCCATCGAGCGCAGCAGCAACGGCTGCACGCCCTCGTCTTCGATCGTGGCCTCGCTCGACAGCAGCACCGAGCCGGCCATCACCGCCGTGAGGCTGCCCGTGCTGAAGCGCGTCCCGCTGAGATCGGCCCCCGTCAGCCGGATGCCGGCGATCACGGCGCCCCGCAGATCGGTCGATCGCAGCGTGGCGCCCCGCAGATCGGCCCCCGTGAGATCGGCCCCCTGGAGGCAGCAGCCAGAGAGGCGCGCGCGCCGAAGGTCGCAGCGGCTCAACGCAGCACCCTCGAGCTTGGCGCCCGAGAGGTCGGCCATCTTCAGGTCGGCCGCGACCATCCGCGCATGTCCCAGGCGGGCCCGCACCAGCTGCGTGCCCCGTAGATCAGCGCCGCTCAAGTCGCTCATCCGGAGATCGGCGTCGTCGAGGCGCGCGCCCCAGAGGATCGCGCCGCGCATGGCCGTCTCGCGCAGGGAGGCGCGGCCCAGATCGGCGTTGCGCAGATCAGCGCCGTCGAAGTCGGCCATGAAGGCGTCGGCGTCCACGAGGCTGGTCCCCACCATCCGCGCGCGGCACAGGCGGGCCACGCGCAGGCGGGCCCCGCGCAGATCGGCGTTGCAGAGATCGGCCTCGGACAGGTCGGTCCCTCGCAGATCCGCCCCGGCCAGCGACGCGCCCCGCAGTGACACCCCGGCGAGATCCATGCAAGACAGGTCGAGCCCCGCGAGATCGGCGCCGTCCAGCCGGCCTCCGCTGCGGCAAAGGCGATCCACCTCGGCTCGATTTCGCTTCATGGTTGCACCTCCTTCCATCCCTTCGATTCGTCCCAGGCTGCTCCTTGTCGAAGCGCCTGGGGCGACCCGCACCCAGGGTCAGCGGAAGTCGTGGCGGAGCGTCAGCGCGAGGTGCCAGATGGGGCCGCCGGCGTCGAGCGAGCCCACCGCGTCCTCGCGATTCGCCTTGGCGTGCCGCCGGGCGCCCAGCAGGTTGAGCTGACCGGCGAGATCGATGGTGAGCGGGGCGTCGTGCAGCGCCAACGGATCGGGGAAGGAGTAGCCGACGCCGATCCCCACCTGGTGAGCGTCGCTGTCGAGGGCGTTGGACCGACCTGTCTGGGCCGGCAGCGGGGTCGGCTGCAGGGCGTATCCAGCCCGCAGGGCCCATGCTTCGGCGACGCGCCACTCCACGCCCAGGCGCGGGCCGACCGTGTCCACGGCGTCCAGATCGACCGGCGCGCTGTCGGCCTCGAGGGCGCCCAGGCCGAGCGGCGCGCCGTCGACGGTGATGTCGAACCGGGCGGTCGGATCCGGCGCCAAGCTCCAGCGCGACCACACGACGTCGAGGGTCAGGGTGAGCGGACGCACGGGATCCCAGGCGGCCGCCCAGGTGAACTGCTGCGGCGTGTAGAGCGACGTGCCGGTGATGTGGGCCACGAGCCGGCCGACGCCCTCGATTCCGATGTCGGTGACGAGGTCGTAGCGCAGCTGCAACGCGTCGCGGAACGAGAAGCCGAGGCGCAGCGTGTCCCACGGACGCACCAGCAGACCGGCGATGAGGCCGCTGTCGGCGTGCACGTCGACCTCCAGATCCCGCCGCGTGAAGCGCTGCGTCAAGAGATCGAGGTCGACCGTAGCCGAGCCATCGAGCGATCCCAGGATCTGATAGCCGACGCCAATGGACACCGTCTCGTGCAGTTCGAACGCGGCACCCAGCACCAGGCCAGCTTGTCAGGCAGCGCGCCGTATCGATAGAAGTGCGGCGTCTCGGCCTCGACGGCGTCGATGCGGGTGACCTGAATGGTGGGCAGGTAGAGGCCAGCGCCCAACGCGAAGCGATTGTCCACGAGGCCGCCGAGCGGGAAGAGCAGGCCGAGCTGGATGCCCACGTTGGTCTGCGGCAGGCGGTCGACGGGGGCCTCCTCGCCAGGCGCCGTGTCATGCTCGATGGCCAGGCGCGGCACGATGAGCGTGAGGCCGGTGCCCACATGAGGCGACTTGTGCACCGTCAAGGTGGCCGGGTTGTAGAAGACGCCGGTGTAGTCGTCGGCGAAGGCCGCGTGGGCGTTGGCCATCGCGGCCGCGCGCGCGCCGAAGCCGTAGGCGTCGAAGACGCTGGCCCGCGCCCCGCCCCCGGAGAGCGCTGCGGCCACGGCCGCCGCCGCCACGAAGCTCGGAGTGCGCATGGCGTCCCCCCTATCACCACGCCGTGCAGGGCGCCAGCGGCTTGACCGGCGCGACGCGGGCCTGATACTGGCCGGCGCCATGTCCACCGCTCGCCGAGTCCTGATGCTCACCGCCGCCTGGCCGCCCGTCGCGCGCGTCGGCGGCCGACGGCCCTTGCGCCTCGCGCGCCGGCTGGGGGGCCTCGGCTGGACGCCGGTGGTGCTCACCCCCGATCCGGACTCGGCCTTCGATCCGCCGGCGCCGATTGACTTCAGCCTGGTGGCGCCGCCCGTCGAGGTGCACCGCGTGGCGGCGCTGTTCCCGAGCAACCGCCTGCGCGCCGCGCTCCGAGGGCCGGTCGGGCGACTGGCCCCGCGCCTGGCGGGCGCTGCCCTCGCGGCGCACCGGCGGCTGCTGCTGCCCGACGTCTTCCCGGAGTGGACCGCGGCCGCCGTCCGCGCCGCGCGCGCGCTCGAGCCGGTCGACGTGGTGTGGGTCACGGGCGGACCCTGGGGCATGTTCGTCTGCGGCGCCGCGGTGGCCGCCGCGCTGGACCGGCCGCTGGTGCTGGACTACCGCGACCCCTGGTCGGCGGAGCCCATCGTGGGGCGCGCCGCGGCGCTCTCGGCGCGTCGGCTGGCGCCCCTGCTCGAGGGCCCGATCCTGCGGCGCGCCGCCGCCGTGATCTACGTGAACGAGGACATGCTGCGGCAGAATGAGGCCCGCTTCGGGCGACCCCCGGGGCAGCCCTGGGAGGTCATCCCCAATGGCTTCGATCCCGAGGATCTGGGGACGCTGCCCCCCACCCGCTTCGAGCGCCCCACCTTGCTCTATGCGGGCAACTGCTACGCCAACCGGCGCATGCAGCCGGTGCTCGAGGCGCTGGCTCGGGGCTTCGGGCCTGGTCAGGCGGGCCTGGCGCTCGACGTCTACGGCAGCGTCGAGCCGGCGGCCGCCGCCTGGCTGGCGGCTCACCCGCTGCCGGGCAGGGTGCACATAAGCGGCCGCGTGGGCGCCGACGTCGTGGCCGCCCACCTTCGCGGGGCGGCGGCCTCGCTGATGCTCGTCGGCGACACGCACCACCATGCATTGAGCGGCAAGATCTTCGACTACCTGGCCGTGGACCGACCCATCCTGGTGGTGGGGCCCCCGGACTGCGCGGCGGGTGAGCTGGTGCGACGCGCGGGCGTCGGCGCGGCCGTGGACGAGCGAGACCAAGCCGCCCTCGTCGGTGCGCTGCGCGCGGTCGAGGCGGGCACCCTGCCCTACGCGCCGGTCGCCGCGGCGGTGCGCGCCTGCTCGGCGGACGGCATGGCCGAGCGGACGGCCGCGGTGCTCGACGCCGTCGTCGGCGCGCGCTGACGCGAGTCCACGCGCGCGCCGCGCCGGGTCAGGTCAGGTCAGGACCTCGAGGGCCAGATCCGCCGCCCGCACCGAGTGCGTGAGCGCCCCGACCGAGATGAGATCGACCCCGGCCTCGGCGTAGGCCCGCACGTTGGCCAGGTCGATGCCCCCGCTGGCCTCCGTGAGCACGCGACCGTCCGCGCGCTTCACCGCCTCGGCGATGCCCGCGGGGGTGAAGTTGTCGAGCAGCACGACCTCGGCGCCCGCCGCGATCGCGGCGTCGAGCCCGGCCAGATCCTCGACCTCGACCTCGATTCGCAAGCTATGCGAGGCGGTCGCGCGCGCCCGGGCGATGGCGCCGACCACCCCCCCGCACGCCGCGAGGTGGTTGTCCTTGATCAGCACGCCGCCGTCGAGCCCGGCGCGGTGATTGAAGGCCCCGCCCACCCGCGTGGCGTACTTGTCGAGCAGGCGATGGCCCGGCAGCGTCTTGCGCGTGTCGGTGATGCGGGCGCCGGTGCCGGCCACCGCGTCGACATATCGCCGCGCCTGCGTCGCCACACCGCTCATGCGCTGCAGCAGGTTCAACAGCGAGCGCTCGATGGTCAGCATCGCGCGCAGATCGCCCTCGAGGTGTCCCACCACCGTGTCCTTCGTCACCCGCTCGCCGTCGGCGCACAGCCAGTGGACGGCGGGCGCCCCCGGTCCGAAGCGCCACAGCAGACGCTCGACGACCGGCGCGCCGCACAACACCAGCACCTCGCGCGCCTGAATCTCGGCGCGGGCGTGGGTGTGGGCGGGCACCAGCGCGGCCGTGGCGTCGCCGGTGCCGAGATCCTCGGCCAGGGTGAGATCGAGCAGGGCGTCGAGGTGCGGCGTCGGTGTGAAGGCGTGCATGAGCCGCCGGTTACCACACTGACGGAATCCGCACCAGCCCGGGCGCGGTTGCCTGCCACGACCCGCCGCGCTACGGTGCCGCGCCACGCCTCCGGAGGTCCCCCCTTGTCTTGGATCGCACCCCTCTTGGTCCTGATGCTCGCCGATCCGGGGACCGTCGCCGCGATCCCCACGCCCGCCGCGGCCGAGCTGACGGCGATGGCGACGCGGGCCCTGGCGCGCGTCGAACGCATGCGGGACCAGAAGCTGTCGCGCCCGCTCGCGATGGGCGTCAAGGACCGCGCTCAGGTCACCGCGTTCATCAAGGAGCGCCTGGCCGACGAGTACGGCCCCGACAAGGTGGCGGCCGAGGGACGCATGCTTCAGCTCTGTGGCCTGCTGCCCAGCGGCCTCGACTACGGCGGCTTCATCACCAGCCTGCTGGCCGAGCAGGTGGCGGGCTTCTACGACCACACCCGTCGGGAGCTGCACATCGCCTCGTGGCTGCCGATCTTCATGCAGGAGCCGGTCATGGCGCACGAGATCTTCCACGCCATCCAGGATCAGGAGTGGGGGGGCGGCAAGCTGATCGACTCGAAGGCCTACACGCACGACACCGTGCTGGCGCACGCCGCGCTGCTCGAGGGCGACGCGACCATCGTGATGCTGAACTACGCGCAGGCGGAGCTGGACCCCACCGCGGACATGAGCACCTCGGCCTTCGCCATCAACATGGTGGCGGCCAGCCTGCCGCTGCAGATGTCGAGCCCGCAGTTTCCGGTGATGGCCTCGGCCCCGGACTACCTGAAGCAGTCGCTGATCTTCCCCTACCAACGCGGCCTGCTGTTCATCTCGGCGCTGCGCCAGGCAGGGCGCACCTGGCCGCAGATCCGAGAGATCTATGCCGATCCGCCGAGCACGTCGGAGCAGATCCTTCACCCCGAGAAGTACTGGCCCCGACGCGACGAGCCCAGCCAGGTCGTGCTGCCCCCCACGGGCTGGGCGGGCTTCACGCGCAGCTGGGAGGGGACGGTGGGTGAGTTCCACCACCAGCAGTTGCTGCTCGCCCACTCGAACCTGGCCGACGCGATCGACGCCGCGGCCGGCTGGGACGGCGATCACACTGTGCTCGAGGTGAGCCGGTCGGGCGCGGTGGTGGTGGCGGCGAGCACCTGGGACTCCCCCGAGGACGCCGAGGTCTTCGAGGCCGCCCTGCGCCGCGCGCACGACGCGCGGCCCGCACCCCGCCCCACCTTGGTCTCGGAGCGAAGCGGCCCCGATCTCGCCTACGCCTTCAGCGAAGACCCCGATCTTGCCCGCCGGGCGGTGGCCTTCGCACGCTCACAGGCCAAGATCACCCGCCACTGAGTCACCCGCCACTGCGTCACCCGCCACTGCGTCACCCGCCACTGCGTCACCCGCC
>CALBMW010001089.1 GCA_937896275.1 uncultured Myxococcales bacterium | reverse complement strand
GCGCTCGGCGAGGCCGCCACGTGGGAGCGCCGCGATGTGCGCATCTGGCTGAACCTGGGGTGGACCGAGGGCGCCCGAGGCCGCGTGGACGCGAGCATCGAGGCCTTTCGCCAGGCGCAGACGCACGCCGGCGAGGACGCGCAGGCGCGGGCGCTGGCGCGGATGGGCGAGGCCGAAGGGCGGCTGACCAAGGGCGAGCTGGTCGAGGCGCAGCGGCTGGCCGAGCTGGTCGAGAAGGAGCCCAAGCCGCCGATGGCGCTGCCCTCGCTGATGGGGCGCATCATGCTGCGGGCCGGCAACATCGAGGGCGCCGCCAGGGCGCTGCGCGCGGCCGTCCAACTCATGCCCGAGGACGTCGAGGCCTGGGAGGCGCTGGCCGAGGTCGATCGTCTGCTGGGCGACACCGCCGCCGCGGAGCGGGACGCGCAGCAGGCCGCCAGCTTGCGCGCGCGGGATCCGGAGCCGCAGGCGCCCGCCCCCCCCGAGCCGCCGCCCGGGCCGTGACGCTTCCAAAGGCGGGGCGCCAGTGCTACCACATGCGCGCCGCGCCAGCGCGCGCGTGGGGAGCGTGAACGACATGAAGCCGAGCATGAGCAGCGAAGAGATCGTCGCCGGGTGCAAGGAACACACGATGTGGTCCTGGTCCCGGAGCGACGACGTGAACCCGATCGCCATCGCGCGCGCCTCTGGCATCTACGTCTACACGCCCGAGGGCGAGCGGATCATCGACTTCAACAGCCAGCTGATGAGCGTGAACATCGGCCATGGGCACCCCAAGGTGCAGGCCGCGATGAAGCGCCAGATCGACGAGCTGCTGTTCGTCTATCCGGGCGCCGCCACGGCTCCCCGCGCCCGCCTGAGCGCCCGGCTGGCGGCCTTGATGCCCGGCGATCTGAACACGTGCTTCTTCACGCTGGGCGGGGCCGAGGCCAACGAGAACGCGATCCGCGCGGCCCGCCTGTTCACCGGGCGCCAGAAGATCCTCAGCCGCTACCGCAGCTATCACGGCGCCACCAACGCGACGATGCAGCTCACCGGCGATCCGCGGCGGTGGTTCAACGAGCCCGGCATGCCCGGCGTCGTCCGGGTGCTCGACCCCGAGCCCTTCGGCTACAGCTTCGGCGACACCGACGCCGAGAAGGTGGCCTCGAACATCGCCTACCTCGCCGAGGTGATCGCCGCCGAGGGCCCCCACACCATCGCCGCGATGTTCTGCGAGACCGTCACCGGGACCAACGGCATCCTCCCCCCGCCCGACGGCTACTTCCCGGCCCTCAAGAAGCTGCTCGACCAGCATGGCATCCTGCTGGTGTGCGACGAGGTCATGTGCGGCTTCGGGCGCACGGGAAAGATGTTCGCGATCGAGCACTTCGGCGTGGTGCCGGACATCATGACCATGGCCAAGGGGCTCACGAGCAGCTACGCGCCGCTGGGCTGCATGGCGGTCAGCGACCGCATCGCCGAACACTTCCGCAAGAACGTGTTCTGGGGCGGCCTGACCTACAACGCGCACCCGCTGGGCCTGGCCACCGCCGAGGCCGTGCTGTCGGTGATGGAGGACGAGCACCTCGTCGACAACGCCGTGCGCATGGGCGGCGTCATGCGCGAGCACATGATCCGGCTCAAGGCGCGCCACCCCTGCGTGCGCACCCACCGCAACCTGGGCCTGTTCGGCATCGTCGAGTTGCAGAACGCGCAGGGCGAGCGCATCGCGCCCTACAACGGCACGCACCCCGCGATGGGCGCCCTCGCGAAGTTCTTCAAGGACAACGGGTTGTTCACCTTCGTGCGCTGGGACGCCTTCATGTGCAACCCGCCGCTCTGCATCACCGAGGCGCAGATGGCCGAGGCCTTCGAGATCATCGACCGCGGCCTGTCGGTGGTGGACGAGCTGATCGCCGAGGTGTGAGGCGGCAGGCGACCACCTCCCCTCACCCCCCCGGCCCAATCCTCAACACCCGCCCCGCGCCGTAATCCACCACGTAGACCTCCCCCCGCGCGTCCCGCCCGAAGGCGGACGGCAGGATCGAGAAGCGCCCCAGCGCGTGGATGGCCGGCGCGCGCGCGCCGCCGGGGGGCGGCAGGTCGAGGGCCCACAGGCGCCCCGACACGAAGTCGCCGAAGACGTAGCGCCCAGAGAGGTCCGACACCGCGTCGCCGGTGTAGACCACGCCGCCCGTCACCGACTGTCCCTCGGCGTGCGGGTAGCTGTAGATGGGCTCGACGAGGCCCTCGCTCGAGCAGGCGCGCCCCGACGGGAAGCAGTGATCGGCCTCCCGCTGCGCCCAGCCCGCGTTGTCGCCGCGCCCCAGGATCGTGACCTCTTCGAAGTGGTTCTGCCCCACGTCGCCCACCACCAGCCGCCCGTCGGGCGCGAAGCTGAAGCGCCACGGGTTGCGCAGGCCGTAGGCCCAGATTTCGGGGCGGGCGCCGGGGCGGCCCACGAAGGGGTTGTCGGGGGGTGCGGTCTCCGACTCGTCGACGTCGAGGCGCAGCATGCTGCCCAGCAGCGTGCTCAGGTTCTGCCCGTTGCCGTGCGGATCGTTGGCCGCGCCGCCGTCGCCCAGGCCCACGTACAGCTTGCCGTCGGGTCCGAAGGCGATCTGTCCCCCGTTGTGGTTGGCGTAGGGCTGCGCCAGGTGCAGCACCGTGCGCACCGGCGTGGGGTGAGCGTAGACCGGGCGCGCCGGATCGACGTGCCACTCGGCGATCACCGTGCGGTCGGCGCCATCCACCTCGGCCACGTAGTCGAGGAAGAAGCGCCCGTTGCGCGCGAAGTCGGGGTGGAAGGCGAGGCCCAGGAGCCCCTGCTCCGACGCGGTGAGGACCTGGACGCTCAACCAGCGCGACCGGGTGCCGTCGGCGAGCGACACCATCCAGGCCTCGCCCCCCTTCTCGAGCACCACGGCCCGCGTGTCCTGTCCCGGAACCGCTTGAAAATCAGTGGGTTCGTGGAGACCGACGACGACCGGAGTCAGGCTGATGGCGAGGCGCGGGCGCGTCGCGTCGGGCCCTTCGAAGCGAGGGCGCAGGTCGTCGGGCGAGCCCTGCGCCTGATACCTGCCCTCGAAGAGCCACAGCAGCAGACGTCGCCCGTCGCCGGTGCGCACCAGCACCACGGCGGCCAACCCCATGATCGCCGCCGCCAACAGGGCGATCCGCACCACGCGCCCCATCTCCACCGCCTCCCGCGTGCCATCGAGGCACGCCTACACCGTTGCGCCGGAGCACGCCTGCGCCGACTCGAACGCCGCCTCGGTGACATCCCCGTGACCGCGTCACCCGGGACCCGCAGCCCCGCGGCGATTGAGGATGACACACCCCTGACACGGATGTCGTGGCACAGCCGTTGCTCCCGAGGCCGGACGGACGCGGCGCCCGCAGCGCCGCCCGCACCGACATGGGAGGTACCGATGAACCGTCTCCGCGACGCGCGAGGCCCACGGGCGACTTGCGCCCGGCCCCTGACCCTGCTGCCGAGGGCGCTGCCCGCTGTGCTGACGGCCCTGGCGCTGCTGCTGCCGGCCGCGCTGCTGCCCACCGCGGCCCGGGCGGGCTCCTACGCCGCGCTCGACGAGGTCCCGCCCGGGGCCGGCGAGCTGCGCCTGGTCGAGCCCGGCAGCCACGTCGATCCATCGGGCCGGGCGCTGCTCGGCTTCCCGCTGAAGCACACCTTCGTCGACGCCCGCATCGATGGCCCGGTGGCCGAGGTGCTCGTCGAGCAGACCTTCACCAACCCCTTCGACCATCCCATCGAGGCGGTCTACGTCTTCCCCCTCGACGACGACGCCGCCGTGCACGCCTACGCCATCCGCGTCGGTGAGCGCGTGATCGAGGGCCGCATCGCAGAGCGCGGTGAGGCGCGTCAGATCTACGAGGATGCCCGCGACGCCGGCCACACCGCGGGTCTGTTGGAGCAGGAGAAGCCCGACGTCTTCGTGCAGTCGGTGGCCAACATCGCCCCCGGCGAGGAGATCACGGTCAGCTTCCGCTACGTCGCCCCGCTGGACTACACCCACGAGGAGGGCTGGCGCTTCCACTTCCCGACCACCATCTCGCCGCGGTACGTCTCGCCGGATGCCCTGGACCCGCGCACGGTCGGCGGCGGAGGCGGCGCGGCCGGGGCGGTCACGGTGCCCTACGCCGAGGACATCGACGCGGACGTGGAGATCCTCGTGCGCGCCGATCTGGGCGTGCCGGTGCGCCATGTCGAGAGCCCCAGCCACGACATCGACGTCGACGTGAGCGACACGCGGGCGCGGATCGCGCTCGCCGGTGGCACCACCGCCCCGGATCGGGACTTCGTGCTGCGGCTGCGCGGCGCCGGCGAGCAGACGCTGCTCGGCGCGGTGACGCACCGCGATGCCGAGCTGGGGGGCTACTTCACGTTGGTGGTGCAGCCGAAGCTGCAATACGCCGAGGGGGATCTGACTCCGCGCGAGGTGGTGCTGCTCGTCGACGTCTCGGGCTCGATGCAGGGAGCGCCGATCGACCGCGCCCGTGAGGTCGCGGCCGGTCTGCTCGCCACGCTGCGCCCCGAGGACACCTTCAACGTCCTGACCTTCGCCAGCGGCACCGACCACTTCGCCCGGGCCCCCGTGGCCGCGAGCGTGTCGAGGGTGGCCGACGCGACGCGCTTCGTGCGCGCCCTCGGCGCCAACGGGGGCACCGAGCTGGACGACGGCCTGCGCGAAGCTGTCCAGGGCACGCCCGCCGAGGGGCGGGTGCGGCTCGTCTTCCTGCTGACCGACGGCGGCATCGGCTACGACGACGACGTGCTGGCCATCGCCCAGCGGGCCGACGCCGTCAACCGGGTGTTCCCGGTGGGCATCGGCGACGCCCCCAACCGCTCGCTGCTCGATCGCCTGGCCGAGCAGGCGCGGGGCTTCGCCAGCTACCTCGACCTGCGCGAAGATCCGGCGGCGTTGGTCGAGATCCTCGCCCGTCGCACCGAGTGGCCCTACCTCACGGACCTCAGCGTGGACTGGGGCGACCTCGCGGTGCAGGACGTCGTGCCGGCGCGCCTGCCGGACGTCTACGCGGGCCTGCCGGTGGTGATCTCGGGGCGCTACGCGCGGCCCGGCAGCGGCGAGGTCGTGCTGCGGGGGCGCCGGGCGGGGCGCACCTTCGCGCTGCCCCTGCAGGTGACGCTGCCCGAGGCCGAGGACCGCCCGGCCGTGCCGCTGCTGTGGGCCCAGCGGCAGATTCGCTCGCTGCTGGCGCGCCAGTACGGCGGTGAGGTGCCGGCGGTGGTCGCCGAGATCACGCGGCTGGGCCTGAAGTTCGGCCTGGTGACGCCCTACACCTCCTACGTGGCGGTCGACGAGGAGCGCGTGGTGGCCGGCACTCCGACGACGGTGGCGCAACCGAACCAGCGGCCCTCGGGCTACGGCGGCGGCTCGTCCAGCGGCGGGGGCTCGTCTTGGGGCCTCGGTGGCGGTGGAGGCGGGGGCGACGTGGATCCGTCGATGATCGCGCTGGCGCTGCTGGCGGCGGCGGCCGGGTGGCGGCGGCGGCGGGCGTGAAGCGAGGCCTCGTCCTGGGCGCC
>CALBMW010001088.1 GCA_937896275.1 uncultured Myxococcales bacterium | reverse complement strand
GGTCACGGCCCTGAACGACGACGCGGCCAGCGTCCGCGCCGCGGCGCTGCGCGCCCTCTCCCAGCTGAAAGGCTATGCGGATCGAGCGCTCCCGGCCGCCCTGCGCGCGCTCGCCGCCGGCGAGGACAGCGTGCGCGTCGCCGCCCTCGAGGTGATCGCCGCCCTCGGCGCCAAGGCCGACGCGGCCCTCCCCCTGCTCGAGCGCCTCGCCGGCAGCGACGACGGCGCGGTGGCCGAGGCAGCGAAGCGGGCGGCGGAGGCGATCCGCAGCGCGCGGCCTTGATCCCTCGGGACTCATTTTGCTGGACCAGCCCCCGGTGCGGCCCATAGTCACGGGTCGTGGCGTCCCAGGGTCGACATCGAGGGCCCGACCGACGCGATGACCGAGCCCGAGGACCGCGACGAACAGCGAGGCGGCGAACGACGCATGAAGATCCCGATCACGAAGCCGGTGTTCGACGACGCCGACCGCGCGGCCATCGCGGCCCCCCTCGACACGGGCTGGGTGGTGCAGGGCCCCCACGTGGCGGCCTTCGAGGCGCGCTTCGCGGCCTACACCGGCGGCGCCCACGCCGTCGCCTGCTCGTCGTGCACCACCGGCCTGCACATGGCCCTCGCGGCCTCCGAGGTCGGCCCCGGCGACGAGGTGCTCGTGCCCGCCTTCACGTGGGTGGCGAGCGCCAACGCCGCGCTCTATTGCGGCGCCACGCCAGTACTCTGCGACGTCGATCTCGACACCTTCAACGTCAACGTCGACGACCTCGCGCAGCGCATCACGCCGCGCACGCGGGCGATGATCCCCGTGCACCTGTTCGGCCTGCCCGCCGACATGAACCGCCTGATGCCCCTGGCCGACGCCCACGATCTGGTGGTCGTCGAGGACGCCGCCTGCGGCCTCGACGCGCGCATCGACGGCCGCCACGTCGGCACCTACGGCCCCTTCGGCGCCTTCAGCTTCCACCCGCGCAAGGCCATCACCACCGGCGAGGGCGGCATGGTGCTCACCGACGCGCCCCGTCGCGACGCCCTGCTGCGCGCCCTGCGCGATCACGGCGCCTCGACCAGCGATCTGCTGCGCCACGGCAGCAAGCAGGCCTACCTGCTCAGCGCCTTCAACCTGCTCGGCTTCAACTACCGGATGACCGACTTCCAGGGCGCCCTGGGGGTCAGCCAGATGGACAAGGTGGCCTGGATCCACACGCAGCGGACCGCCCGCGCCCGCCGTTATGACGCGCTGCTCGCCGGTCTGGACTGGCTGCGCACGCCAAAGGTGCCCGCCGGCTGGACGCACGGCTATCAGTCCTACGTCTGTCTGTTCGCGCCCGAGGAGCCCGCCTTTGCGCGACTCGAGACGCTGCGCGATCGCCGCAACGCCCTGATGGCGGCGCTGGAGGCCGACGGCGTGCAGACCCGCCAGGGCACCCACGCTGTCCACACGCTGGGCCTCTACCGCGAGCGATTCGGCTTTCGTTCCGAGGACTTCCCGAACGCCGCGCTGGCCGAGAACCTCTCGATCACGCTGCCGCTGTACCCGCAGATGACCGATGAGGAGCAGGACTACGTGGTGGCGCGGCTGAAGGCGCACGGGCCCTGACCGGCCTGCCGCGCGCCCGGCGCCGAGGTGCCATCAGTCCTTCGTCGCGCGCAGATAGCCCCCCGGATTGCAGGTCAGGAGCAGCTTCTGCTCCAGCGCACGGTCGACCTCGAAGCGGTCCGTCTCGCCCAGCCACGCCCGCAGGGCCGTCGCCGGGTTGTTCCCCGGCCCCCACGGCCTCGGGCGGTGGGTCTGGGGTGGCATCTGCTCGACCACGGTGTCGCCACAGACGAGGTACTGCCCCGCGCCGACCAGCGGCGCGTAGGCCCGCAGCTCGGCGAGGACGTGGTCGTGGGTGTGGTGCGAGTCCAGCAGCACCAGGACGCGCCGGTCGCCGCCGAGCAGCGCCTTCACCTGATCCACCGTCGCCTGCTCGACCGACGAGCCGACCACCCAGTGCACATCGCGGGTCAACGCGCCGTACGCGTCGATGCGGGCGCGCAGGTCCTCGGGCACGTAGATGTCGACCCCGATGACCCCACCCCCACCGAGCGCCTGGAGCAGCGTGGCGTAGAACAGCAGCGAGCCGCCCCAGGCGACGCCGACCTCGACGATCCACTGCGGGCGCGTGCGCCAGATGATCTCCTGGAGCGCGAAGACGTCCTGGGGCAGGTTCAGCAGCGGCTCGCCGAACCAGCTGCCCTGGTGGATCCAGTTGTGGCGGTCAGCGCGCACCAGCAGGTCGCGGGCCTGGTCGGCGAGCCGCGCGTCGGCCGCCATCTCGCGGGCCCACTCGGCCCGGAGCGCCTCGAACTCCTCCCGCGTATACATCGTGCCCGCCGGCCGGTCGTGCGAGGCCCCGGCGTCCTGGGCCGCGACCCCTGAGTTGGCGCCGCGCAGCCTGGCGATCGTGTCGCCGACGCCACGCCGCAGGCTGCCCTTCGGCTCGAAGCCCAGGGCGCGAACGCGCGCGTCGGAGACGTCGTAGGAGAGCTGGTTCATGATGGCCGCGTCGACCAGCTCGACCTGCAGAGACGGCACCAATTCTTTAATGACCTCAACAACTTCCCGTACGGCGTGGTTGCCCGTCAGGACATTGTAGACCGCCCCGTCGAAGCGGTCGTGGCGGAGGAAGAACAGCACCGCGCCGACCGCATCCTCGAGATCGAGGTAGGGGCGCTTCTGATCCAGCGCCGTCCGCCACACGGTGACGGGCTGCCCCATCACGGCCTGCCAGCAGAACTTGTTCACCGCCGTGTGGAAGCGCATGCCCGGGGAGACGCCGTAGATGGTGCCGAAGCGGCAGACGACCGCCCGAAGCCCCTTCGCCGTGAGCGCGTGGACGGCGGCCTCCTCCTTCAGCTTGGTCTCGGCATAGGGCGACTGCGGCGCGACCGGCGAGGACTCGTCGACGACCGCGTCGGCGCTGCCATAGACGCTGGTGGACGACACGTAGAACAAGCGCGCCCCCGCGTCCGCCGCGGCCTGGGCGACGCGCTCGGTGGCGCGCAGGTTGTCGCGCTCGACCTGCTCGCGGCGGGCGAAGCTGCCGGCGGCGTCGGTGAGGGCGGCGAGGTGGATGACGGCGTGCGCGCCTGCGAAGACCGGGCCCAGGTCCGCCTCGAGCACGTCGAGTTCGTGGAAACGGAACCCGCCCGTGGGCAGGTCGAACAGGCTCGCATAGCGCTGGGTACACAGATTGTCGACCAGCACGACCTCGGCGTCGGGCAGCGCTTCGCCGAGGGCGCGGGTGAGGCGCGATCCGATGTGGCCGAGGGCGCCGGTGACGACGAGCTTCATCGTTTCTCCTGTAGCGGGCGCGCGGGGACGCCGACGACCGTCAGCCCCGCCGGGACGTCTCGGTGAACCAGCGCGCCGGCGCCGACGATGGCGTCCGCGCCGACGCGGAGGCGGGGCAGCACGGTGGCGCCGGCGGCCACCCAGGCGCGGGCCTCGACCGTGACGTTGCCGCAGAGCGTGGCGGCCGGGCCGAGCTCGACCGCGTCCCCGAGGGTGCACTCGTGGTCGACGCTGGCGTGGGCGTTGAGGATGACCGAAACGCCGAGCCGCGCCTCGACGGCGACGCGGCTGAACGCGAGAGCCTGCAGCCCACAGCCGACCTCGGCGCCGGGCTCGACCCACGCCGTCTCGTGTACGACGGACAGGGGGTGCAGGCCGGCCGTCTGCAACATGCCGTGCAGCCGCAGGCGCGCCGCGCCGTGGGGGTTGCCGATCGCGACGACGAAGCCCCAGGCGCCGCGGTCGGCCGCGTCCAGCCACGCGGGCCAGGCGCTGGCGTGGCAGAGCGGCACGTCGAAGAACGGTGGCGCGAGGCCCACGGTGTCGTCGAAGACCACCCCCACACGGTGGCCGGCGCGCTCCAGGATCGGCCGCACCAGCTTCGCCTGGCCCGTCCCGCCCCAAAGCAAGACATCCCGCTTCACGCTGGGATCGTCTTTGAAAACAGCAGATTGCACGCGTACTCCAGACGATGCTGCGACGGCAGGTGCGCCAGGGGCAGTGGGCCGGACGCCCCGCGCATCGTCGCCTGGTAACGCGAGCGCGCGCGGAGCGTGTAGCCGGCCCCCGCCAGCACGGCGACCACGTCGCCCAACCGGAGGAATCGGACGGGTATGCGAGAACTGTAGTAATTCTGCGCGCTCACGAAGGGTTCGATGTCGCCGGCGAGCAGATCGGTGAACACCATCGTGGCGGCGCCGTACGCCGCGAGCCGTGTCAGCAGCGGGCGCCAGGTGTCGACGTACTGCAGGGCCGAGCCGACGTGGACGACCGTCACGTCGTCGAGATCGGGCAGCGCCGGGTGGAAGCGGATGGCGGGGTCGCCCGCGAACACTTCGGCCCCGGCGGCGCAGACCGCGGCGGTCTCCACCACGTCGAAGCGCAGATCCGCCCGCTCGGGCAGGCTGGCGCGGAGCGGGACGTAGCCAAAGCCGAGGCCGCCACCGAAGTCGAGCACCCGCGCGGGCGTGGCGAGCGCCACCACCGCGTCCAGGTAGCCGACCGGTCGCAGCGGCGGCCCTTCGGCGCGCAGCGCGTCGACCCGCGCCCGCGAGCGCTCGAGCCACACGCCGCCCTCGAAGCCCGGCCCCGCCGCCGGTACCTCGGCGAAGGAGCCGTAGACCCCCTCCCAGATGCGCATCGTCACTCCGGCACCCTCCACCGCCCGAAGTGCTCCCGGCACGTGCGCTCGGCGCGCTCGATGTCGGCTCGCTCGGGGAACAGGAACGCCGCCTCTTGCAGCCGCTGCCGCAGCAGCCCCATGTGCAGGCTCTCGACCGCGTCGCCCCCCGGCGGCGCCGGCTGGATCGGCTCGGCGTCCCACCGGCGCTCCCACTCGCCGCGCAGTACCAACTCCACCGCGCGCTGGATCTCGGCCTCCATCCGCGTCCCCATCCGCGCCCGAAACGCCCGCACGGTCTCGCCGACCAGCCACGCCCGGCGAACGCGCGGCAGGTGCGACCAGGTGACGAGCTCGCAGTGGGCCGCCGCCAGCCGGACGATCGGGAGCGTCGGCCCCTCGCGCAGGTAGACCGGGTCCCAGGCCCGCACGACGTCGGCCTGCGCCTGCTCGAAGGACAGGTCGCGGGGCCGCGTCAGGCGCCGCGTGAAGAGCACCTCGTCGAGCTGCACCACCTTGCCGTAGAGCGTGATCTCGGCCAGCAGCAGGTTGTCGTGCGCGCGGTAGCAGGGGGTGTGCAGCGCCCGGGTGCGGCGCAGCGCCTCGCGCCGGAACAGCCCGTACCAGGCGTTGCACAGGTTGAGCTCCCACACCATGTGGCGAAAACGCTCGGCGGGATCATCCATCGCGCAGTCGACCGCGTCGCGCGCGATGCCCAGATCGCGACCGGCGGCGTCCTCGACGCGCGCGCGGCCATAGACGAGCGCCACGTCGGGG
>CALBMW010001087.1 GCA_937896275.1 uncultured Myxococcales bacterium | reverse complement strand
CGACGTCCAGCGCGGCCCTGGGCGCGGCGGCGGCCGCCATCGCCGTCGCGGCCGCCACGAAGGGCGCTGGATCGGGTCGCTCCAGGGCAGCGTCGAGCGCCGTGAGGGCCGGGTGCAGTGCGGATCCGGCGGGATCGAGGTGACCCGCGGCCAGATCGTCGGCCGCCGCCTGGATCATGGCGGCGAGATCCTCGTCGGCCTCGGTCTTGGCCAGGGCACGGGCTGCTTGAACGCGGACCCGCCAGTGGGGATCTTTGGCGGCGCGCGCGAGGGCCTCGAGTGCCCGCGCGCCAAAGCGGTCGAGGGCATGGACGCAGTGCACGCGCACCTCGAGGTCTGGGTCGGTGGCGCAGGCCGAGGCCGTCGCGAGGACGTCGTCGCCGTCCAGGGCGCGGGAGCGCATCAGCGCGTATGCCGCGCCGGCTCGGGCGCCGGGCGCGGCGTCGGTCAACCAGGCGGCGAGGGTGGGCGCGTCGAGGCCGTCGAGCTTCCCATCCGCGCGGCGCGCGAGCAGCCCCACCCCTGCCCGGGCGGCGGCGCGGGTGTCCGTGTCGTCATCGCGCGCGGCGGCCAGCAGGGCCGGCAGATCGGCCGCGGTCGCTCGCTTGCCCATGGCCTGGACGAGGGCGTGGCGCACCGACACGTCCGACTCCTTGGCGAGGCGAGCGATCAGTGGAGCGAGGATCGCGTCGGGGTGCTGCCCGAGGGCGAAGGCCGCCTCGGAGCGCACCTCGGCCTCCGGGTCGGCGAGCGCCCCAGCGATCACATCGAGGTCGGCCGTTTGCAGGCGCCCCAGCGCCCTGACCGCCGCGCGACGAACCTTCGGGTCCGGATCGTCGGCCCAACGGGCCAGCGCACCGTCGCCTGCCGAACGCGCTCGCTCGAGCGTCGCGATCTCTCTCATCGCAGCCGACGCCAGGGGGCGTGTCTCCGGCTCCGCGAGCGAGGCCGGCCTTGCGTCGGCCGGCGCGAGCGTCGAGCCGCCGCACCCGTACAAGGCGGCGGCCATCAACAAGGCGTGACGCACGGGCTCCCTCCGGTGGTCGCGGCGGCGGCGGACGCTACCGCACCGCACCGCCCGGGGCAACCTGGGGCGCGCACCGGATCTTGCCCGTCGCGGTCCCGCGTGCTACCAGGAGTGCCCGTTCGGAACGCCCGTCGCTGTTTCTGGGATAGGCTCTTCTCGCTGGGATAGGTTCTTCTTGCTGGGATAGGCTCTTCAATCATGGGCTACGCGCTGCGTTTCATCGCGGGCAACTACATGGGGGGCGAGTTCCCCCTGCGTCCCAACCGCGAGATCGTCATCGGCCGCGGCAGCGAGTTCGACATGGTCCTCGACGAGGACATGGTCTCGCGGCGGCACGCCAAGATCGCGACCTATCACGGGCAGATCGTCTTCCAGGACCTCAAGAGCACCAACGGTAGCTTCGTCAACGGCGAGCGCATCACCGTCGCGCGCCTCCGACTGGGCGACAAGTTGCTGGTGGGCACCTCAATCATGGAGTTGGTGGAGCAGGACGCGGGGCCCACGGCGGTGAGCCAGGTGCCCTCCGACACGCCGACCGACCTCAACCTCAACGTGCCCCTGCCCGATCAACTCACCACCGAGGGCAGCCCGGTGACGCTGGGGATCGGCGCGCCCGTGGCAACCGCGCGGCCCACCATCGACCGTGCCCAGGGCATGAGCGGGCGCTTCCCGGACGACGACGTGACGGTGGCCGATCTGGTCGAACTGTTCACCGGGAACGGGCGCAGCGGGGTGCTGGTGCTGCAGGATTCGGCGCACACCGAGGGCCGCATCTTCTTCCGCGACGGGCAGATCTACTTCGCCACGCTTGCCTACGCCGGGGGCGCGGACGGCGGCGCATTGCTGGGCGCCGAAAAGTGTCTGTTCCGCCTGCTGACCTGGCGCGAGGGCGAGTTCCGAATGGACGCGCTCAAGCAGCCTCCCGAGTTCGATCAGCCCATCAGCGGCGAGACGCGCCACCTGCTCATCGAGGGCCTGCGACAGTGGGACGAGCTGCAGGTCTACGCCGATCACGTGCCCCCCCGCGGCACGGCCCTGCGCTTGCGCAGCCCCCTCGTCAGCCGCCTCTCGGCCCTGTCCGCCGAGGCGCTCGATACCCTGCAGTTGGTGCTCAACCACGGCGAGGTGGGCCGGGTGCTCGATCACAGCCCCGCCAGCGACCTCGAGACCACCCAGGACCTGCTCTACCTCCTGCAGAACGGCTACGTCGAACCCGCCTAGAGTGCGCATTCCGGCACCGGCTGTTGACGTCGCGCAGCAGCGACCCTAGCCTTCCGCGCTTTCCATTGCGCTGCCAGCACGGCTCGAGGAGCACCATGGAGTTCTTCATCGTCGACCCGAAGGAGGGCGACTTCGCCGAGTGGGCCCAGCGGGTGCGCGACTTTCTCGAGAGCGAGAAGCTGACGTACACCGAAGCCGACGGGATGCTCTATTACCTCGGCGACGACATCGCCACCCCCTGGGAGGAGAACTCGGTTCTCTTCACCGTCGAGGGCGGCGAGGAGCAGGACGACGGGGGCGGCGTCATCGAGCTCCGCGACGCCGACCGCAACTTCTACGTCTTCGCGGACGACCTCGACCTCTTCGACGACCGCGAGGTGCAGGAGGCCATCGGCTATCGGCCGCATCGACCCGCCGCCGTCTATGGCTTCGACTGGAGCAGCGCTCAGAAGTGCCGCTTCCACCTGGGACCCTCGGACGGCGTGTACTTCTTCGCCGAGAGCGAAGAGGTGGACTACCCGGCCGCGCTCAACCTGAACGAGGTGTGGAACCTCTTCTTCCGCGTGGCGCACTGGGTCGGCAACAACACGTCGCGCATCCAGGACCTCAAGGGCGTCAGCGTCGAGAAGATACGCTTCGACCTCGAGGTCCAGATGGACTTCGCGCACCCGGCCTCGTTGGACGTGTTGAGCGAGCTCCTCACCCAGGAGGACGGCTTCGATCGCACGCGCACGGGCCTCCGCGCGACCTTCCGCGACCGGGACCTCGGCTTCGTTCGCGAGTTCGTGTCGATGCTCCCCACAGAGCCTGGGGACTTCGCGACGGTGCTGATGCGCGGGGTCTGGCGGGGGCAGTTCGAACACGGCGAGCGCGACGTCTTCTATGTGGGCATCGAGCGCCGCAGGCTGCGGCCCTTCGTCCAACTGCCGGTGCAGCGCACCAGCAGGAAGCTGCTCGATCTGTTTCGAGCCTTCTTCAAGGGTCACCGCATCGACCGGCAGGAATACCTGACCTGAGCAGAGGCGGTGTCGACGCCGCCCCGGGGGCCTGCCGTTGATCCCGGACGAGACCATCGCCGAGGTACGAAAGCGTGCCGACATCGTCGCGGTGGTCGGTCGCTACGTCGACCTCAAGAAGGCGGGCACGCTCTTCAAGGCGTGCTGCCCCTTCCACGACGAGAAGACGCCGTCCTTCACGGTCTCGCCGACACGCAACACCTACCACTGCTTCGGCTGCGGCGTGCACGGCGACGCCTTGCGCTTCATCAGCGAGCATGACGCGCTGCCTTTCCCCGACGCCGTGCGGTCGCTCGCCGGCCAACTCGGCATCGAGGTGCCGGAGGATCGGGCCGAGCGCCCCGAGGAGCGGGCGGCGCGTGCCGAGCGCCGGAGCCTGCAGGCCAGGCTGTTGGCGGCGCAGGACAAGATCACGGCGTTCTACAGCGAGGGGCTCTTTGGCCCCGCGGGGCGCCCCGCGCGGGCCTACCTTCAAGAGCGCGGCATCACCCCGCGGGCGGCCGAGGCCTTCAGGCTGGGCTGGGCCAGCGGCGACAAGGCGGCCTTCGACACCTTCGCCACGGCGCAGGGGTTGGAGCGCGACGATCTCGTGACCTTGGGCCTGCTGGTGGCGCCCGAGCAGGGCTTCGTCGACGGGGAGAGGCTGGGCGGTGGCTACCTGCGTTTCCGGGAGCGCGTGATGTTCCCGGTCGTCGACCTGCGGGGCGAGGTGGTGGGCTTCAGCGGCCGCATCCTCGATCCGCACAAGAAGGCCGCGAAGTACATCAACTCGCCCGAGACGCCGGTGTTCACCAAGGGCGAGCACCTCTATGGCGCGCACACGGCGCGGCACGCGGCGCGGCGGTCGGGGCGGCTGGTGCTCTGCGAGGGCAACGTCGACGTCGTGATGTTGTGGCAGGCGGGACTCGAGGGCACGGCGGCGGCCATGGGCACCGCGCTGACGTCGACCCAGGTTCGGCTGGTCAAGCGGTTGAGTGAGCAGGTCGTCTGCGTGATGGACGGCGACGCGGCGGGCACCAAAGCCGCGTTCTCCAGCCTGGTGCCCTTCCTGGAAGCCGGCCTCCAACCGCGGGCCGTGATGCTGCCGCCCGGTGAGGATCCCGACTCATTTGTGCGGGGGCAGGGCGTCGAGGCCTTCGTCGCGCTGCTCGACGCCGCCGCGCCGCTGCTCGATCTTCATATCGTGCGCGTCGACGCCCAGCACCCTGCGGATCCGCCCGGGCGGATCGCGGCGTTGCGGGCGCTCGCTCCCGCGCTCGCAGGCCTCGACGATCCGCTGGCCTTCACGCTGTACCGGGACGCGGTGGGGGCGACGCTGGGGCTCGGGGTCGATCTGGTCGACCGCGCGGTGGCCGATCAGCGTCGGGACGCCGCAGCGAGCGCCGCCCGGCGAGCGCCCGTCGAGGAGCCGCCCAAGGTCGAGGTCCGCCGCGAGCCGCCGCGCCGCCGGTCACCGGACCGTGCGGCCACACCTGCGCCCGTCGAGGAGGAGTGGCTGCCCCCGGAACCCCCGCCGCGTGTCTTCGAGGACGCCCCGCCGCCCTTCGACGCGGCGACCTATGATGCGTCCTTCGAGATGGCCCTGGTCGCGGGCCCGATCGCGGCGACGCGGGGGGACCCCGATCCTGCCGTCGGGCAGCCCCCGAAGCCTTTGGGGTATGTTCGAGAAGTCATTGAATTTATTGTGCAATACCCGATGCTCGCGGTGCGGTTACGCGACGCGGAGGCACACAATAGTTTGACGCATGATGGTCTGGCTGGTTTTGTTGACGACCTTTGCCGAGAGGTCGAGGCGGGTCGTACGCCGAATGTGGACCGATTGTTGAGCAATCTGCAGCATCCCGGCGTGGTCGCGTTCCTCCGTGAGTGCCAGGCTCGAAGGCCGTCTCTGAACGACGACACCGTCGATCAGGCCTTTGACGACGCAGTGCAGCGCCTGCGCGTCGGGGCCCAGAAAGAAGAGAAGGTGCGCCTGACGCAGGCGATGAGCGCGGCCTGGGCCACGAAGGATCACGGGGCCCTCGCAGCGCTCAATGAACAGCTCACGGCGGTCCATGCTCGACTCCGCCGGCTTCAAACCCCCAACGTCGAGGGAGCTCGCTAGATGTCCGTAACCCAGGAGCAGCGCCGCGTTCGCGAGTTGGTCACTCGGGGTCAGAGCAAGGGGTTCCTGACCAACGACGAGGTCAATCGCGCGCTGACGCCGGGCTACTTGCCCGAACAGCTCGACGACCTGCTCACCATGCTCAAGCTGGCCGGCGTCCGCGTGATCGATCGCGACGACGCCACCCGACGGCGGAGCGGCAAGAAGGGCAAAGACGGGACCGCCGCGGCGGACGACGAAGGGGGCTTCGGTCGCAACAACGACCCCGTGCGCGTGTACCTGCGCAAGATGGGGTCGGTGTCCCTGCTCACGCGCGAGGGTGAGGTCGAGATCGCCAAGCGGATCGAGGCCGGGCACATCCGGGTCCGGGACGCGGCGATGAACAGCCCCATCGCGGTGAGCGTGGCGCTGCACCTGCTCGGTCGCGTGGAGAAGGGCTGCCTGCGCCTGAAGGAGGTGGTCGCCGAGCCGCCCGAGGATCAGGAGATCACGGAGGATCAGACCGAGCGAGCGCTGCGGCTGACGGCCGAGATCGCGCGGCTCGATCGGGATCGACGCAAGGTCGAAGAGCGCCTCGCCGGCGTGCAGCCGATGAAGGACGCCTACCGCAAGCAGCTCAACTCGCGCGCAGCCAACGCCAAGGGCAAGGCGCGCGCGCTGCTGGTCGAGATCGGTTTCCTCAAGCGCGTGATCGACAAGATGTCGGCGCGCATCAAGCTCCTGCATCACCGTATGGAGATGGCGAACGACGCCACCCAACTGGTGCTCTCGCGGGCCGGCGCGTCCGACGTGGGCGACTTTCGGCGCGACGTGCGGGCGCTGATGCAGGCCGGCGACGTCCGGGCCATCAAGGCGATCACGGGCCGCTATCGCATCAGCGATCCGGTCTACCTGCGCAACCTCGATCGCACGCTCGCGCACGCCCAGCGACAGCTCGGCCGGGTCGAGATGGAGGCCGGCTGCGCGCTCGACGAGTTGTGCGCGCTGTACCGCGATCTGGTCGAGGGCGAGCGGGCCGCCGAGAAGGCCAAGACCGAGCTGGTCGAGGCCAACCTGCGGCTGGTGGTGAGCATCGCCAAGAAGTACACGAACCGCGGGCTGCAGTTCCTGGACCTGATCCAGGAGGGCAACATCGGTCTGATGAAGGCGGTCGACAAGTTCGAGTACAAGCGCGGCTATAAGTTCAGCACCTACGCGACATGGTGGATTCGCCAGGCGATCACGCGCGCGATCGCGGATCAAGCGCGTACCATTCGCATCCCGGTGCACATGATCGAGACGATCAACAAGCTCATCCGCACCAGTCGCTACCTCGTGCAGGAGATGGGGCGGGAGCCGACGCCGGAGGAGATCGCCGAGCGGATGGATCTGCCGCTCGACAAGGTTCGCAAGGTGCTCAAGATCGCCAAGGAGCCGATCTCGCTCGAGACGCCCATTGGCGAGGAAGAGGACAGCCACCTCGGCGACTTCATCGAGGACAAGTCGGCGGTGAGCCCGTCCGACGCCGTGATCAATCTCAGCCTGCAGGAGCAGACCCGCAAGGTGCTGGCCACGCTGACGCCGCGCGAGGAGAAGGTCTTGCGCATGCGGTTCGGGATCGGCGAGAAGTCCGACCACACCCTCGAGGAGGTGGGCCAGGACTTCGACGTGACGCGCGAACGCATCCGACAGATCGAGGCCAAGGCGCTGCGGAAGCTGCGCCACCCGTCGCGAAGCAAGCGACTGCGGGCGTTCGTCGAGACCACCTGAGCAGCGCGCGCCCGGTGGGGCAGCCGGCGGGGCCCATAGCTCAGCGGTGAGAGCGGCCGGCTCATAACCGGTTGTGCCCAGGTTCGAATCCTGGTGGGCCCACCGAGGACACGGACCAAAGGAAGTGGTGCCAACAGTGCCAGAAGCGGTGGCGACAGTGGAGACCTTGAGGGAGACGCTCGTCGCGTTGGTCGATTTGCAGCGCCTCGAGGACGAGCTGCGCGATCTGCGGGTCGCGAAGGCCGAACTCGAGGCGATGCGCCGAGACAACGCGGAGGCGCTCGCGGGTTTCGACGCGATGCTCGCGGCTCAGGTGGAGCGCATCGACGAGACCAAGACGTTCTATGCCGAGAAGGAACAGGAGATCCACGAGACCGAGGACAACACCAAGCGGTCGCGCGCTCGGCTGACCCACATCACCAACCAGCGCGAGTTGACGGCGCTCAACAAGGAGCTCGACGCTCAGCGCCGCCAGATCCAGCAGCGCAACGAAGAGCTCCTGAAGTTGATGGAGGAGCTCGACGCTGCGGAGGCCGATCGCCAGAAGAAGCAGGACGCTCGGCAGACGCTGCAGTCGCAGATGGTGGCGCTCGAGGCCGAGCTCGCGGGGCGGGTCGAGGTGCGCGAGGGGCGCGCGGCCGAGCAGATGAAGCGCAGGGCCGAGATTCGGGCGGTGCTCGATCGGCAGTTGGTGGCGCGCTTCGACCGCATCGCGAAGGCGCGCGACGGCGTCGGCGTCGCCGACGTGGTGGACGGCACGTGTAGCGGGTGCAAGATCCAGGTGCCGCCGCAGCAGTTCATTCGGTTGCAGCGCATGGAGTCGATCGAGCAGTGTCCGAGTTGCGTGCGGATTCTCGTGTACTTCACCGGCGTCGATGGCCTGAGCGCGGGTGGCCCCGAGGTGGCGGCGCAGTCGGCCGAGTAGAGGAGGCCGCTGCGTCCGAAGTGGGCCCTGGGGGCTCACGCGGAGGCGACCGACCTCAGCTGGCGCTCGCGCCGTGCGGGCGGCGCCAAGGCGGGCGAGGTTGACACGGCGGGTGCTCCTGACGAGGCTGCGCGCTCCGGGAAACGATTCTACGATTTTACGATTCGTCGGTCTGTTCGAGTAGGACGGGTGGTCGCCGGCGCCGCGAGGCGCGGGAGGAAAGTCCGAGCTCCACAGGGCAAGGTGCTGGCTAACGGCCAGTCGGGGTGACCCGAAGGAAAGTGCCACAGAAAGCAAACCGCCGTGGTTCGCCGCGGTAAGGGTGAAAGGGTGCGGTAAGAGCGCACCGGGGGGCTGGTGACAGTCCCTGTCCTGGTAAACCCCACCTGGAGCAAGACCAAGTCGAGGTACCCCGCACCGACGGGGTCCGGGTGTCCGCCCGGTAGCCTCGGGTCAGGTCGCTCAGGGCCGTGGCAACGCGGTCCGTAGATGAATGACCATCGCCTACGTCGGGTGACCGGCGTGGGAGACAGAACTCGGCTTACGGCCTGGTCGGACAGACCGACGATTTTTTCCGATGACAGGCGCCTCCACCACGAGCGCCTTCAGCACGGGCGAGCGCGTGAGCAACAAGCGGGACGACCGGCGCGTGGTGGCTACCAACCGGCGCGCCCGATACGACTACGAGATCGACGAGACCTTCGAGGCGGGGCTGGCGCTGCTCGGCACCGAGGTGAAGAGCCTGCGCGACGGTCATGTGACGCTCGGCGAGGGCTTCGTGCGCATCGAGGGGGGGGAGGCCTGGCTCATGGAGGTCACCATCCCCGAGTACAAGTACGGCAACCTGAACAATCACGCGCCCCGGCGGCCGCGAAAGCTGCTGATGAACCGCCACGAGCTCGACCGGGTGGCGGCGCGCGTGCGCGAGAAGGGCTACACGGCGGTGCCCATGGAGATTTACTTCAAGGCAGGCTGGGCGAAGTTGCTCTTCGGGTTGGGCAAGGGCAAGAAGCTCTACGACAAGCGGCAGGCCGAGAAGGAGAAGGTCTCGAGGCGCGAGGCGCGGGACCAGTCGGGGGCGCGGGAACACTGAGCCCGATTGACAGGTTGGATCACCCTGCCTATGGTCAAGCCCGTCCGCACATCGGCTAGCCGGTTGCGTGGGCGTGGTGCCGGTTCTTTGAGAATGTGGGGGCGAACGGTTTCGACGGGGATGTTGAAGCTCTGATTGCATGTCGCGGGTTTCGGTCATCGCGTTAGAACGGCCGAAGGCTATAATTGCCAACAATGACACTGAGATTGCCCTCGCCGCGTAAAACCGGTTGAGGGTCGTCTGCCCGGTCCATGCTCACGGGATCGAAGCGGGCGTAACGCCAGTGAGCTGGTCGAAGGTCGCTGCTCAGCGCTGCCGGAGACGAGAAACGAGCTGAGCTCCCCTGGACGAGAGCCTGCCTGTGGGCGAGCGTTCGGGGAAAAACAAATCACGGGACAAGCATGTAGACGTCAGCGGTGGACCGTTTTCGGACCCGGGTTCGATTCCCGGCGCCTCCACTCGTGCATTTCGGTGCACAGAGAGCCCGCCACGACTACGCGTCGTGGCGGGCTTTCGCGTTTGTGGGCTCGGTGGTGTCCCGGCGTTGACCCCTCGTCGGGGCGCGGCTACCTTGGGGCGATGCCCGCCCACCCGAGCCGGCGCCGATGCGCCTCGGGCGCTCCGCGATGAGTTCCATTCCCGTCACGCCACCACCTTCGCTGGCCCACACGCGGGGTCGCGTATGCCCGCGCTGCGGTCGGTTTCCGGCGGCTGGCGGGCGCTGCGCGGAGCATCAGCTCTTCGGCGTGGCGCCGGAGGCGGCGGCCAAACGCGAGGTCGCGCCGCTCCTGGGGCAGGTGCTCGCCGAGCGCTACATCCTGGTCGACCTGTTGGGCGATGGCGGCATGGGCTCGGTCTACCTCGCCGTGGACGCGCGCCTGGACCGCGCCGTCGCCGTGAAGGTGCGGATGGGGCTCAACGCCCTGACCGACGAGGAGCGGGAGCGCTTCGAGCACGAGGCGCGGGCGCTGAGCAGCTTGCGCAGCGATCACACCGTCACCGTTCACGACTATGGCGTCGCGACCGACGTGGGCCTGGCGGGACTCGCCTACATCGTGATGGAGCAGGTGCTCGGTGAGGACCTGCAGGCGCGCATCGCCCGCGGCCCCTTGTCGCCGCGCGAGGCGCTGAGGGTGTTGGAGGACGTGGCGCGCTCGCTGGACGAGGCCCACGAGGCGCACATCGTGCACCGCGACGTGAAGCCTTCGAACATCCTGCTCACGAGCACACCCGACGGGCGCTTCATCGCGAAGGTGATCGACTTCGGGATCGCCCGCATCCTGGCCCGGGGGCGGCGCCGGCGGACGAGCAGCGGCGTGATGATGGGCACGGCGCAGTACATGGCGCCCGAGCAGTGCCGCGCGGGGCCCGCGCCGGTCGACGCGCGCACCGACGTCTACGCGCTCGGTTGCGTGCTCTTCGAGATGCTCGCCGGCGTGCCGCCCTTCGACGCGGACGAGCCGATCGAGGTGGTCATCTTGCAGGTCAGTCAGCCGCCGCCGCCGCTGCCCGGGCGACGCGGGGATCCGATGCGGCGTGCGCTCGAGACGGCCGTGCACCTGGCGATGGCGAAGGATCCGGACCGGCGGCCGCCGGGGGCCAGCGCTCTCGTGGCGATGGTGCGCGAGGCGGTTGTGGCAGCCGGCGCGGCGGCGGCCGAGTCGATTCGCGACGCGGGCGACGCGCCGGCTCGGGCGCAGCCGG